>NZ_JBHWGD010000003.1:203099-225747 GCF_042733235.1 Kitasatospora sp. NPDC059722 | reverse complement strand
TCTCACACACACACCACCCCCACCCCACACACTCTCTCTCACACACACCCCCCCCCCCCCCCCCCGCCCGGCGCGCCCCCCCCCACCCCCCCCCCCCCCCCCCCCCGGCCCCTTCCTGGAGACGAACGCCCCGTGGTCGAGAACCTGAACCTCACCAACCTGCCCACCGACACCCCACCACCCGCACCCCGAACCGACCGGCCGAAGACGCCGAAGTCCCGCGCCCAGCAGGGTGTCCCGCTGGACTGGGCCGCCCCGCACGGCCCGATCACCGGGGCCCTGTCGGCGGCGACCGGCGCCGGGGCCGTCGCCCTGCTCGGTGCCGCGGCCGGCATGCCCGAGGTCCTGCCGCTCGCGGTCGGCGCCGCCGGCGCGATCGGGCACGGCGTCGGCTGGAGCGTCCGCCGCCGCCTGACCGCCATGACCGTGGTCACCCGCTCCGCGTCCTGGCTGCTCGCCGGCGGCTGGACCACCTGGGCCATCCACACCGGCCCCCTCTCCTGGGCCGCCGCCGGGACGCTCGCCGGACTCGGGGTGGGGATCGGCGCCATGGCCTCGACCGCCGCTGTCCACGAGGAGGCCGCCGAGGAGGAACGCCTCGCTCTCACCCCGCAGGCCACGAAGGCGGCCGACGCGCTCGACCAGCGCCGCCGCGCCATCGCCCGGGAGTGGGAGGAGCGCATCGCCCGCGTCGCCGGCGTGCAGGCCACCGTGTTCGCCGTGCAGTTCTGGAAAACCGGCGGCGGGTTCTCCCTCGCCGCTGAACTGCCCGGCGGCACGGCGACCTGGGACCAGATCGCCGCCCGGGCCCGCGCGCTCGCCGGAGACGCCAAACTGCCGCTGGGCTGCGTCATCGCCGTCGAGGAGGGCGATATCCAGGGCCGGGTGGTCCTGGACGTGCCGACGGTCAACGGCATGGCCGACAGCCACGACTACCCCACCGACTACAGCCCCCTGTCGATCCTCACCGGCATCCCCTGGGGCATGCTCCCCACCCTCGACCCGGTCAAGGTCTACCTGCGCGAGGCCTGCGCGCTGCTGCTTGGCCCGCCCGGATCCGGCAAGTCCACCCTCGTGGACGGCGTGCTCACCGGCTTCGCCCGCTGCACCGACGTCATCACCTGGGTCATCGACCTGAAGGCCGGCGCCGTCGGCATCCCCTGGATGCGCCCCTGGCTGGAGGCAACCGGCCGCAAGACCCCCAAGGCCGGCACCGAGCCGGCACCGAAGGACACCCGCCCGGGTGTCGACTGGATCGCCTCCACCCCCGAAGAGGCCCTGCGCATGATGACGGCGGCGCTGCGGATCAACGCCGCCCGCCAGCAGCACTACCAGGACCTCTTGGACAGCGAGGACACCACGCTGCTGCCCGTCTCCGCGAAGCTGCCGCAGATCATGGTGGTCGTCGACGAAGGCGCCGAACTCCTGTCCATCCAGCCCACCGCCCCGAAGGTCCTCAAGGACCTGCGCGAGGCCGTACGCAAGGCCATGCGCACCACCCGCGCCATGGGCATCCGCTTCGTGCTCACCGCCGTCGACGGCAACGTCTCGGCGCTCGGCGACACGGAGGTCCGCAAGTTCTCGCCGGTCGGCGCCGCGCTCACCAGCGGGGAGAGCGCCGGAAACAACCTGGTCAAGATGTTCCCCAGGGCAAAGGTCGACACCCGACAGCTCAACGCCAAGGGCAGCGGCGTCATCGGCGCCAGCGGCGAGGGCGGGTTCGCCCCCACCCCGTTCAAGACCTGGCGCACCTCACCCTCCCAGGTCCGCGCCGCCGTCCTCGCCACCAACCACATCCGCCCCGCACTCGACGCCGTGTCCGCCCAGGCAATCGCCGAGGACTACGCCCGCCGCTGGGACGCCGACCGCGCCGGATGGCTCTGGGCCAACCCCACCACCGCCACCAAGCCGGCGGACCCGACGCCGACGGGCGCGGACACGGCGCGGCCGGCGGAGCGCCCGGGTGGGCTGAACCTGTCGTTCGGCAACGGCTCCGCGGACCTGAAGGCCGCCCGGGAGTGGTTCCTGAAGGACCGCCGGCCGACCGGCGGCGGTCTCAACCTCTCCGCCGCCCGCCCCGCACCCGCGTCCGCGGCGGACGCGTTCGACGACGGCCCCAGCGTCTACGAGCCGGCCGTCGACCCGGCACCGGAACTGCTCGTGCGGGCCCACGCCGCGATCACCCGGGACGGCAGCGACCGAATGTTCATCGCCGACCTCGCCGCCGCACTCGGTGCCGACGCCCAAACCCTCGGCTCCGAACTCAACGCCCTGATGCGCGCGGTGGGGGTCGAGCGGCCCGGCGCCGGCACCGTCCGCATCGACGGCACCACCCGCGCCGGCTTCTACGCCGACACCCTCGAAGAGGCCGTCAAGCGCTACCGCCGGTAGCCGCCAAGGGTCACACAGGGCCACACAGCCCCACACAGGACCGTGTGGGGCACACGGGCCGTGTGGCCCTCTGACCTGCCCGTGTGGCCCGTGTGGGGCACACAGCAAGCCCCACACGAACCCCGCCCCGGGCCCCGAAACCGCCCCCAGGCCCACACGCCCGACCACCCGTGTGCCCCACACGCGCTCATGACGCTCCGTCACCACGATGCACGGAAAGGGATCCACCCTCATGGCCGTCACGCTCAGCCTCACCGTCCTATTCGCGATCGTCGGCGCCCTGCTCATCCGCGCCCGCCGCGTCAGCATCCCCACCGCGATCGTCCTGTGGCTGTCCGGCTTCACCACCGCCAGCACCGGCCTCGCCGACCCGGTCAACACCTTCCTCGCCGCCGTCACCCACCTCTTCCACCACTGACCGGCCGGCCGCCATGACCACCCCCGCCGCGATCCGCCCCCTCGCCGCCGTCCACCTGCGCGAGGCCCTCACCGCCGCCGCCAACGGCCAGGGCCCCGCCGCCCTGGCCGCGCTCATGCACATCGACCCCGACTCGTGGACCGCGATCCAGCAGCGCGCCGCCGTGCTCGGCACCGGCCTTACCGACCTGCTCGCCCACACCGGAGGAGCCCCGTGAGCACGACCAGCGACCTCATCACCACCGCCGCACTGCTCGCCCCCGGCGCCATCGCCGGCGCCGCCGCCGTCATCTCCCACCGCCGCGGCCTCGCCGAATCCGCCGCCGTGCGGCAGGTCCTCGCCGAATCCGCCGCCGAACGCGCCGCCCGCGCCGCCGCGCCAGACACCGCCCCGCCCGACGGCGGCGAGGGCGCCCCTGCGCCGGCCGCCGAGCCCGCCGTCCGCCTCGCCACCGTCCTCCAGTTCCGCACCCGCGCCGCCTGACGAAGGAGAGCCCGCATGTACGACGACTACGACGACTACGACCTCGACGAGTACGACGACGAGTCCGAGGACTGGCAGCCCGGCGAGTGCGACCACTGCACCGGCGGCGAACCCACCGACGGCCCGCTCGGGCTCCTGTACTGCGCCTGCCAGATCGGCCAGGGCGCCGACCCCGCCGACTGCCTGTGCGGCCCCGAGGACGAGTAGCACCCGGGACCGGTCATGGCGCCCGCCCTGGACTGGCACGACGCCCGCCACTTCGACCGCACCGGCGACCGCCCCTGCCGCTGGTGCGGCCGACCGACCCCGCTCCGGGACGAGCAGCGCAGGCCCGCGCACAAGGTCTGCGCCGAGCAGCAGCACAACCCCGCCAGCGACCCGCCCGCATCGGCCGCCGCCGCCGCGGGTGGGCTGCTGGCCCAACCGTCATCTCAGGAGGAGTCCTTGGCTGACTGGGACCGCGCCTACTCCGCCGCCCACTTTGCCGCCGAACGCGGCCTGCACGTCTTCCCCCTCGCCCGCTCCAAGAAGCCCGCGATCCCCTCCCCGCACCCGCCCGGCCCCGAGCGCGACCAGTGCCGCGCCGCGTGCGGCCGGTTCGGGCACGGCGTCCACGACGCCACCACCGACCACGCCCTCATCGATGCCATGTTCGGCGCCGCCCGGTGGGCCACCGGCTACGGCATCGCTTGCGGCCGGGCCCCGCACCACCTGATCGGCCTTGACCTCGATCGGAAGAACGGCCTCGACGGCGTCGCCGACCTCGACCGCCTCGCCACCGAACACGGCTTCAGCGTTCCGGCCACGGCCACCGTCGCCACCCCCACCGGGGGCCTGCACCTGTGGCTCGCCGCCCCGCCCGACGCCGTGTTCCCCAACTCCGCCCACATGGTCGCGCCGGGGATCGATGTGCGAGGCCCCGCCGGCTACCTCGTCGGCCCCGGATCCCTCGGGCAGGCCGGCCGCTACGGCTTCGCCCTCGGCACCGACCCCGCCGTCATCGCTCCCTGCCCGCCCGAACTGCTGCCCCTGCTCACCCCGCCGCCCGCACCGGCCACGCCGGTCGTGGACGTGGCCGGACTGCGGGAGCGCATCCACAAGCAGGACGCCTACGTCCAAGCGGCCCTCGACCGCGAGGCCGCCACCGTGCGCGCCCAGCAGTACCCGGGGCGGGCCAAGCGGCTGTTCGCCTCAGCCGCCGCCCTCGGCCGCCACCTGCCCACCGGCGTCCTGGACGAGACCCTGGCCTTCGACGCGCTCCTGGACGCCGGGATGGCCACCGGCCTGAGCCGGACCGAGTGCGAGCACACCATCCGCCGCGGCCTCGCCAGGGGCGCCGGCACCCTCCGACCCGCCGCCTGACAGACCGGCAAGTGCCGCGCGGGGGCCGGAGAAGCGCTTCTCCGGCCCCCGCCCTCCCGCAACGCCTGCCCAACCACTCCGCCTTGCCCACCGCCCCGAAGGAGACCCATGGCAGCCGCCACCCGCCGAACCACGCCCCCGCCCACGACGACCCATCGCCGGAAGGCCGCGTGAACGCCCCCGCCGCACCGTCGGAATCCCTGTTCACCGAGGGCTGGGAGAACGCCGTCCCGCCCGCGTTCACCGTCGAACCGCCCGGATGGGAGGACCCGATCCCGCTCGGCCAGGCACGGGTCCTGCCGTCCTTCCCCACCGACGCCCTGCCCACGTGGGTGGCCGACATGGTCACGGCGGTGGCGGAGGAGACACAGACCCCGGTCGACCTGGCCGGGTGCCTCGCGCTCGCGGTGCTGGCCGTCGCCGGCGGCGGGCGGGCCGTCGTCGTCGTGCGCGGACGCTGGCGCGAGCCGGTGAACCTCTACGTCGTCGTCGCCCTGCCCCCCGCCAACCGCAAGAGCGCCGTGTTCACGGCCATGACCCGCCCGCTCGTAAAGGTGGAACGGGCCCTGGTCGAGCAGACCGCCGGCGCGATCGTAGAAGCCAGCACCACCGCCAGCCTCGCCCGCGCCGCGGCCGACAAGGCCGCCGCCAAGGCCGCCGCCGCGAGCGAGGACGAGCGCGAGGAACTGAACCGCGTCGCACTCGACCTGGCCCGCACCGCCGCGGACATCACCGTCCCGGCCGAACCGCAGCTCATCGCCGACGACGGCACCCCCGCCGCCATCACCACCCTCCTCGCCGAGCAGGGCGGACGCCTGGCCGTCATGTCCGCGGAGGGCGGCATCTTCGACACCATCGCGGGCCGCTATTCCGGCGGCACCGCCGACATGGAGGTCTTCCTGAAGGGCCACGCCGGGGACCTGCTCAAGGTCAACCGGCAGTCCCGGGACAAGCAGTACATCGACAGCCCCGCCCTGACCATGGCGCTCGCCGTCCAGCCGTGCGTGCTGGAGGACATCGGCCGCAACCGCGTCTTCGACGGCCGCGGCCTGCTCGCCCGCTTCCTGTACTCCATGCCCGAATCGCTCGTCGGCCGGCGCAAGAGCCTGCCCGACCTCATCCCCGACGAGGTCGCGGACGAGTACGAAAAGCAGGTCACGGCGCTCACCCTGGCCATGGCCGGCTGGACCGACCCGGCCGTCCTCACCACCACCCCCGAGGCCGGGGCCGCGCTCGTCGCCTTCCAGGACCACATCGAACCGCGCCTGGCCCCGCAAGGCACCCTCGGCCACGTCAGCGAGTGGGCCGGCAAGCTCGTCGGCGCCACCGTGCGCATCGCCGGCCTGCTCCACCTCGCCCAGCACGGCGGCGACGCCTACAAGCACCCCATCACCGCCGACACCGTCGAACGCGCCATCTGTCTCGGCGAGTACTTCACCACCCACGCCCTGAACGTCTTCGAGTCCATGGGCGCGGACAAGGACCTCGCCGGCGCCCGCACCGTCCTCGCTCACCTCACCGACCACCCCACCGTGTCGTTCTCCCGGCGCGACCTGATGACCAAGCTCTCCCGCGCCGAGTTCCCCACCGTCACCGTCCTGGAGAGCTGCCTCGGCCTGCTCGAAGAACACGGCTGGCTCCGCCACGAACCCGCCCCACCGCGCCCGCCCGGCACCCGAGGCCGCCCGCCCGCACCCCGGTACGCCACCCACCCGCAGCTCCACCCGAGCTGATCCACCGCACAAGCTCGCCCACAGAAACCACAAAATCCACGAAACCGCCCGCCACCCGGCCCGACCAGCACCAACGCCCACCACGCCCGCCCGCCACACAAACCACCCGGAATTCCACAAAAACCCGCGCGCCCACCCCTCGGGCCGCCGCCGGCACCGCGTCGACGGCGGCCCGACGCCTGCCCACCTCATTTCTGTGGAATTTGTGCGGACTTCTGTGGAGAACCCCGACCACCCACATCATCCCAGGTCAGAGGCCACACGGAGGGTTTCTGTGTATTCCGTGGTTTCCGTGGCACCCCCCATCCCGGCCCGCCCTCCACAGCGCGGACCACCCGCACCACGTCACCCCGCCCCCTCCGTCAAGGAGTAGCCGCAGTGGCCACGATCCCGCCGCTCGTTCTGGAAGTCCCCGAGGTCATGGCGGCCCTGCGGATGAGCCGCAGCAAGGTCTACGACCTCATCCGCACCAAGAAGCTCGACAGCTTCACGGAGGGCCGCCTCCGACGCATCCCCGTTACCGCCCTGCACGAGTACCTGAGCACCAAGAAAGAGGAGAACGCCTGATGGCGAAGCGCAACCCCAACGGCGCCGGCACCGTGACCCGCCGAAAGGACGGCCGATACCAGGCCGCCGTGTACGTCCCGCAGCCCGATGGAACGTGGGCCCGCAAGTTCGTCTATGGCAAGACCTGGGACGAGTGCGACACCAAGCGCAAGGAGCTGGTGGAGCGCGCCAAACAGGGCATCGCCACGCCCACCAAGTCGGCGAAGCTGTCCGAGTGGCTGCCGTACTGGCTGGAGCACTTCATCAAGCCCCAGCGGAAGCGGACCACCCAGGCCAAGTACGAGACGCACGTGCGCCTCTACCTGGTCCCGCTGCTCGGCTCGAAGGGCCTGGAGTCGCTGAGCCCGCGCGACGTCCGGACGTTCCTGGCGAAGGTCACCAAGCAGTCCAGCGCCGCCACCGCGAAGGAGTCGCACCGGGTGCTCCGGTCGGCGCTGAGCGCCGCGTGCCGCGACGAGTTGATCGTGCGCAACGTGGCCATGCTCGTCCCGCCGCCCCGAGTGAGGAGCCGTGAAGTGAAGCCCTGGACCCTCGACCAGACCCTGACCTTCCTCTCTGCCAGCCGCACCGATTCGCTGTACGCCGCCTTCGTGTTGGCCATCGCGCTCGGCATGCGGCGTGGCGAGATCGTCGGGCTCCGCTGGTCGGAGGTCGACCTCGACAACCGGGTCTTGGTCGTCCGCGAGCAGGTGCAGCGCGTCCGGGGCGAGCTGTACGCCGACACCACCAAGAGCGGGAAGCGCCGGCCGGTGCCGCTCCCCCGGATCTGCGTGGCGGCCCTGCGCTGGCACCGGATGCGGCAGGACCAGGCCCGGCGCGCGGCTGGGGAGAAGTGGGAGGAGACCGGCTACATCTTCACCACCCGGACCGGCCGGCCGATCGAGCCGACCAACCTCTACCGCTCGTTCGTCCGGGTGTCCAAGGCCGCCGAGGTCCCGGCCATCCGGCTGCACGACACCCGGCATGGGTGCGCGACGCTGCTCGTCGCGTGCGGAGTGCCGCCCCGGGTGGTGATGGAGATCCTCGGCCACAGCCAGATCGGGCTGACGATGAACGTCTACACCCACGTCACCCAGGACACCCAGCGGGAGGCCCTCGGCAACATGGACCGGCTGCTCAAGCGGCGCCACTGATGTCAGCCTGAGATGCCAAATGCCCCGGACCATGATCGGTCCGGGGCATTTGTGCTGGTGGGCGCGGACGGTTTCGAACCGCCGACATCTGCTTTGTAAGAGCAGCGCTCTACCACTGAGCTACGCGCCCCCCGTCGCGGCCCGGTGGGGGCACGACGACTGCCTAGGGTACCTGGTCGTCGGGGGTGGTGTGGTGCGGGTGGGCGGGGAGTGGGGTGGGTGGGGGTGCCGGTGAGGTGGGGTGATCGGGGACAATGGCGGGCGGATCAGCGGTCGGAGCAGGGAGCGCGCAGTGTCGGTGGGACGGCGTCGGGCGGGGAGCGGGCTGGCCGAGGCGCTGGTGCTGCCGGTGGTGCTGGCCGGCGCGCTGGGCGCGGTCGGGCTGGCGTCGGCCGGCGGTGGCGGCGGCTGGTGGGGGCGGCGCGGTGGCGACGGCGTGCGGGCGGACGCCCGCGCGGCGCGGGACGCCGCGCAGGAGGCGTTCTACGAGCTGGACTCGACGCAGCGCGAGGTGCAGCTGGCGGTGGAGACCGTCCGGGCCGCCGGGAACGCCGCGACCTCGCAGCGGACGCAGGCGGACTTCGACGCGATCTCCGGCCGGGTCGACCAGGTCACCGTGAACTACCTGGCCGCGCTGGACGCGTACGACCTGGACGACGAGACGCTGGACGCCGGCGCGGCGGCCCGGGCCCGGCGCGTCCTGGAGGACGTGCGGGGCCAGCTGGGCTCCGCGCGGGCCGAGCTGAACGACTTCCTGCAGCGTCTCCAGCCGGTGCTCCAGCACGCCGAGCAGCAGTTGATGCGGGTCACCCCGGCGGTCGAGCAGGCGAAGCGCGCGCTGCTCGCGGCGAGCAACGCGCTGGACGCCGCACGCGCCGCGGGCCTGCGGGCGGACGACCTGGCGGCCCGGCTGGCCGAGCTGGCGCCGGAACTGGGCCGGCTGAACGAGGGCGCCGCCCGGCACGGCGTGGCGGCGACGCTGCAGCGGGCGGAGACCGTCGCGCAGCAGGCGGGGGCGATCACGGCCGACGCCGCGCAGCTGCCCGAGCGCGCGCGGGAGATCGACCGCCGGCTGTCCAGCCTGCGGACCCGTGTCCAGGCGCTGGAGACCAAGGCCGAGACGGTCGGGCCCGCGCTGAGCGAGCTGCGCCGCCGGTTCAGCACGGCCTGCTGGCAGGACCTGCAGCGGGTGCCGGAGCAGGTGGCGGAGGCCGGCCGGTCGGCGGAGGGGAAGCTGGCGGAGGCGGCGCGGGCGCGCGACGAGCAGCGCTGGGCGGACGCGACCGGCGCGATCGGTACGGTGCGCGCCCTGCTGGACACCGCGGACGGCTCGGTCGCCGCGGTCAACGAGCGGCTGCGGCAGCTGAACGAGGTGCAGCACGACCCGAGCCGGGAGGTCGAGCGGGCCCGCTTCGCCGTCCGGGACGCGCAGCGGCTCGCGATGGCCGGCCGGCACGCGCCGGACCCGCGGCACGCCGCGCCGCTGGACGAGGCGGTCGCGCGGATCGACCGGGCGCTCGCAACGCTGGAGGAGGGCGGCCGGCACCCGGACTACTGGCTCTTCCTGACCGAACTGGCGGCGGCCCGGGACACCGCGGCCCGGGTGATCGAGCTGATCCGCGGCGACCTCGGCTCCCATCGCTGATCCGCGGCGACCAGGGATCCACCGCCGAGCCGAGGCGGCCTCGGATCCACCGCCGAGCCGAGGCGGCCTCGGATCGCACCGCCGAGCCACCCGACCGGCCCGCTCGTCGGTACCCTGCGGGTATGCCACGCTACGACTTCCGCTGCCGCTCCTGCGGCGCCACGTTCGAACTGCGCCGCACGATGGCGCAGGCCAACGACCCCGCCGTCTGCCCGCAGGGCCACGAGGACACCGTGAAGCTGCTGTCCGCCGTCGCCGTCACGGGCGGCGCCGGCAGCAGCGCACCGCAGTCCGCCCCCTCCGGCGGGGGCGGCTGCTGCGGCGGGGGTTGCTGCGGCTGAACACCCCGCCGGACACCCCGCCGGACATCCCGCCGAACACCCCGCCGAGCGCCCCCTAAAGGGCTCCCCGCACCCCCGCCAGGAACCGACGGACGATCTCCTCCCCCGCCGCCACCCCCGTCTCCGCCAGGGCGGTGACGCCGGGGGCCGTCCAGCCGCGGTCGGCGAGTTCGCCGTGCCCGGGGCGCCAGGCGGCGTCGGCGGCGAGCAGCAGGTCGGCGTCGAGCAGGGAGTCCCCGGCGGCGAGGACGGTGCCGGCGCCGGTGCGCCGGACCACCTCGGCCAGGGCGGCGCTCTTCGTCAGGCCCGCCGGGACGGCGTACACCTTGCGCCCCTGGAGCGAGACGGTCCAGCCGCGTTCGGCGCACCAGCCGGCCAGGTCGTCGAGCCAGCCCACCGGCATCCGCGCCCGCTCGACGACGCAGTAGACGAACGACCCGTCGGCGACGCGCCGCCGGTGGACCCACTCCTGGTCGGCCCCCAGCGCCAGGCGGTCGACGACCTCGGCGAGCGGCGCCGAGGCGGCGGCGACCCGGCCGGTGATCTCCGCCCGCCAGTCGCCGTCCGGCACGCCGTCGACGAGCAGTTGCCCGCCGTTGGCGCAGATCGCGTACCCGGGGGTCCAACCCTGCTGCGGGCCCGGCAGGTTGACCCGTTCGTACTGCTCGACGGTCCGGGTGGTCGCCGGGACGAACCAGGCCTCCCGGGCGAGTTCGGCGAGCAGCGCCGCGGCCCGTTCGGTGACGAATGAGTGCGCCCTGCCCTCGTACACCTCGACCGACAGCAGCCGCGGGGCGTGCCGGTCGGGGGCGGTCAGGGCGAGGGCCTGGTTCGAGTAGACGAGGGTGCGGTCGAGGTCGCTGACGACCAGCGAGGAGAGTCGGGCGTGCATCAGGCCTCCCCCACAACGGCCGTACCGGAAGCCCCGGTTGCTCCCCGACTGTAGCGCGGGTGGATGAGGCCGACGCACGTGTACGGCAAGTCGTCGACCTCCTCCACCGGTACCCCGCGCTGCGCGGCGAGCAGCCGCACGTGGTCGAGGTCGGCGCCGGCGCCGCGCCGGGCGAGCACCCGCCAGGGGACGCGGCGCAGCAGCACCCGGGTGGTCTCGCCGACGCCGGGCTTGACGAGGTTCACGCTGCCGATGCCGTACTCCGCGGCGATCCGCTCGACGGCGGCCCAGCCGGCCCAGTCGGGCGTGCGGTCGGGGTCGGTGGCGAGCCGGCCGGCGGCGAGCGCGACCTCGTCCCGGACGGCCGCGAAGTGGCCGGCCACGGTGTCGAGGAAGGCGGCGGAGACGTCCCCGTCGGCCAGCTCGGTGTAGTGCTTGGCGCCGTGGAAGTCGTCCGGGCCGATCAGGTCGCCGCGCAGGACGGTACGCGAAACCAGCCCGGACACCGTGGAGTTGAGGCAGGCGGAGGGGATCAGGAAGTCGTCCCGGGTGCCGTAGGTGCGCACGCAGCGGCCCGGGTCGGCGAGCACGGCGAGGCCGGGGTCGAAGGAGGTGCCGGCCAGGGCGGCGGCGAGTTCGCGGGTGATCGCGCCCTTGCCCGTCCAGCCGTCGACGAACACGACGCCGGGGGCGTGGTGGTGGGCCGCGAGGTAGCGCAGCGCGACGGGGTCGAGGCCGCGGCCGCGGACGATCGAGACGGCGTAGTGCGGCGCGTCGAACCCGTGCGCGAAGGCGAGCCAGCGGCGCACCAGGATGCCGACGGGCGTCCCGGCCCGCGCCAGCGACGCGAGCACCAGACCCCGGCCGCGCTCGCGCAGCAGCGTCTCGGCGACGGTACCGACGGCGACGGCCATGCGGCGGGCGGAGGCGCGCAGCGCCTGGTGGTACAGCTCCTGGTACTCGGGGCTCGGCCGGTACTCGACCGGGAGCGACTCTGCGTAGTGAGCACCGCCGTGCTGGACGGCCTCCTCGCGCTCCTCGGTGGGGGCTTCGAGCGGGACGCCGGAGAGGTCCTTGAGCAGCCAGGCGACTTCGTCGGGGCGGTAGGAGGAGAACCCCGGCCCCCTCAACGGCTGCGGGAAGGCCAACGGCTGCGGGAACGCCAGCGGCTCCGGGAAGGCCAGCGGCTCCGGGAAGGCCGACGGCTCCGGGAACGGGAGTGACGGATGCACGGGAGCCTCCGGTCGATACGACGGCAGCACCGCGAGCACCACCCGGTCGGTGACCTGCCGCAGCTGCGTGAGCAGCGCGCGCTCGCCCTCGGCCAGCGCGGCCGTGTCGGCGACGTCGTCGACGACCAGCACGACGGCGTCGAAGCGGCGGTCGGGGTCGGCGCCCGGGGCGACGTTGTAGACGTAGCGCTCGCGCGGGGCGTCGTCCTGCGGGTCGTCGTGGGCGGGGAAGGCGAGGCGGGTGCGGATGGCGTAGCCGGGGTCGTCGACGGCGAGGACGGGCGAGCGGGTCGTGGTCGAGTACCGCACGCGATCCCCTCCCAGCCGGTCGGCGAGGGCACCGGCCAGCCGCAGCGGCGCGTACATCAGCTCCTCGAAGCCCAACACCAGGATCCGGTCCGGGAGTTCACCGACGAGACCGCCGCCACCACCGTCACCGTCCCCGAGACCACCACCGAGACCGCCCCCGAGACCGCCACCGAGGGCGTCGGCCAGCTGCCCGGCCAGGCGGGGCAGGGCGGCGTCGAGGCGGGCGCGGTCCGCGGGGGTGAAGCCGTGCCGCCCGCCGTCCGGGAGGGCGGTCGGCCAGTCGAGGGGGACGCGGACGAGCGGGGCGGGCGCGGCGGCGGGCGGGAGTTCAGGCGCCGGACCGACGTCGGCTATCAGGCGTTCGGCGCGGTCGAGTATGTCCCCGGGCAGCCGGACGGCACCGCTGGCGGTGGCCACCAGGTCCAGGCGGACGCCGAGTTCGGCGGCGAAGTCGGCGAGCCGGTGGCGGTCCGCCTCGGTGCGCAGGTCGACCAGGGCGACGAGGACGTAGTGGGAGCGCGGGTGGCGCGCGTGCAGTTCGCGGATGGTGTTGAGGACGGTCGTGCCGGTCGAGAGCTCGTCGTCGACGAGCACCAGGGGACCGTCACCGGCGAGGAGTCGGGGGTCGGCCGGGAGCAGCAGGTGCGCGGTCGCGTGCGAGTGCTCCTCCGCGAAGCCGCCGAGCGGACGCACGCCGGGCACGGGGCGCCGGGTGGAGTGGAGGCAGGGCGCGTCGAGACCGTCGGCGACGCTGTGGCCGAGCGCCGTCGCGGTCTCCGCGTACCCGAGGACGACGGCGCGCGCGGCGGCCTCGGCGCCGAGCAGCGCGCGGACCCGCAGGCCGAGGTCGAGCCCGGCGCCGTGGACGACGGAGGGGCGCTGCGGCACGTGCTTGCCGAGCACGGTGGAGACCAGCAGGTGGGCGCGTTTGCGGTTCTCGCGGAGGGCGAGGCCGACGAGGTCGGGGAGGTGGTCGGAGCCGACCAGGCCGACCCCGGCCCGCTCGGCGACCCAACGGCCGGTCCACGTTCGCTGTGCTGTCACTGCGGTCCCGCTTCCACTGGTACGACTGGTACGACTGGCACGACGGCATGTTCTTCGCGAGTCCACGAGGCGCTCACCCGTCCAAGGTGCTCACCAGCAACTCCGCGAAGCCCACGTCCTCCCGCGCCACGCCGAACACCTCGGCGCGCAGCAGCACCCGCTCCGCCCAGGTCCGGTGCGGCCGGGCCTCGTTCATCTTGTTGGTGTACGACGAACGCAGCACCCCGCCGCCGCCGCGCTCCTGCCGGAGGACGTCCTGGGCGTCGCAGTACTCCTCGTGCGTGACGACGGAGAGCGCGTGCACCGCGGGCACGTGGCTGGGGTGGATGCAGGTCTTGCCCAACAGTCCGTTGGCGCGGTCGAGTTGGATCTCCCGGATCAGCCCGTCCAGGTCGTGCTCGATGATCCGCCGCCGGACCCCCTCGCCCGCGCCGGACGCCTGGCGGGAGCCGGACGTGAACGACGTGAACGGGGTGCGCCGCAACTGCGGGCGGAACATCCGCTCCTGGTGCGGGAAGTACTCCCAGACCGGGCCCGTGATCGTGTGCCCGGTGCCGTCCGCCCGCCCGAGGACGTTGACGACGTCGCCGATCACCCCGGCCACCAGCG
This sequence comes from Kitasatospora sp. NPDC059722, assembly GCF_042733235.1. Lineage (NCBI taxonomy): Bacteria > Bacillati > Actinomycetota > Actinomycetes > Kitasatosporales > Streptomycetaceae > Kitasatospora > Kitasatospora sp. NPDC059722. Next base: position 211,588 of record NZ_JBHWGD010000003.1, on the reverse strand, counting down.
CGACGTCGTACGCGGTGAGGTCGGGCGAGCGCCGCAGGCCGTACGCGGAGCAGAGGTCGGTGACGCCGAGACGGACGGCGAGCACGCGGTCGCGGTGCTCGGCGAGGAGGCGGGCGATGCCGGACAGCTGGGTGCGCCGGGTCTCCAGGTGGGCCAGCTCGGGCGACTCCAGGACGGGCATCGCGAACAGCCGCCGCCCGCAGGCGTGCTCGGCCTCGGCGAGCGCGGCCAGGTACGCACCGCCGGCGTGCTCGGTGAACTTGGGCAGGACGAAGCCGCTGAGCAGTCCGACGGCGGCGCCGAGCCGCCGGGTGAGATCGACGATCTGGGAGGGGGTGCGAACTCTGATGAAGAGCAGGGGATGGGACTGTGCGCAGTCGGTGAAATCCCTGACCATGTCACCCAACTGCTCGACGAGGTTGCGTTCCCCCGCGTCCACCTCGTGGTCGGCGATGGCGTCCTCCAGGCAGAGGACCATCGAGACCACCCCCCGAGCAGCCTGTTTGCGGATGTCGGCGGCCAGGGCGGGCCGCGTCGCGGGGCTGTAGAGGGTCCCGCCGAGGGCGGTGGCGAGCAGCGCCGGGTCGCCGTCGGCGGAGAACGGCCGGGGCGGTTCGAGGAAGAGCCGGCCGCGTACGTCGTCGGCGAGGTGGCCGAAATGGCGCAAGGTGCTCTCCTCAGGGGTTTCGACGCCCGCCGGCACGTTTCCGGGGTGCGAAGCGGCGCGCGGCGGCGCGGGACGACACGAGAGTTAACCGGTCCGCCCGTCGCGGTGGTTCCCGATCACCCGTCCGTGTGCACCGCCGGTACCGTCCCGTCCGGGGCGCCCGGTGCGCCCGGCCGTCGGACGCACCGCGCGCCGGGGGGCGACTTCCGGCCGAAGACGACCGGTCCCGCACCCTGCTCCGCACGGCCACCGGAAGGCTATCGTCCACTTGCCCCGGCCCAGATCGCACCAGGGAGCGGGCGGCCAAACGCAAGGCTTGGCAAAATCCGGCGCGATCCCGGCTGCTTCGGTCACGTTGTCCGAAGGGGTGGCGAACAGGCAGGATGGTCGGCTATGACGCACGTGATGGCCAAGGGCGCCAACATCGCACTGCCGGCGGCGGCGGTCCGCGCCGTGCTGCGCTGGAGCGCCACGCCCGGTGCGCCGGACGTGGACGCGTCCGCGCTGCTGCTCGGCACCGACGGCAGGGTCCGTTCGGATGCCGACTTCGTCTTCTACAACCAGCCGCGGCACCCCTCCGGCCTGGTGCGCCACCTGCCCAAGCAGCGGACCCCGGACGGCACCGAGATCACCGACACCGTCGAGGTCGAACTCGCCAAGCTGACCGCCGACGTCGACCGGGTGGTGCTGGCGGGCTCCTCCGAGGGCGGCGCCTTCGGCACGGTGACCGGGCTGCGCGTGCTGCTCTTCGACGCCTCGACCGGCGAGAGCGGGCCCCCGATCGCCGAGTTCGCGATCACCGATGCCGACACGGTCACCGCGCTGGTCGTGGGCGAGCTGTACCGGCGCTCGGGCACCTGGAAGTTCCGGGCGGTCGGCCAGGGCTACAGCGCCGGGCTGATCGGGCTGGCGACCGACTTCGGCATCACCGTCGACGACGAGGCCGAGCAGGCGGTCCAGCAGGCCGCCGCCGCACCGGCCGGCCCGCCGCCCACCGCCGGCCAGGCCCCCGGCCACGCCGTCGACCCGCGCAGCACCCCGCTGCCGACGTCCGGCCCGGCGGCCGCCCGGCCCGAGCCCGGCACCTTCACGCTGGCCCCGGCCGTCCCGGCATCCGCCGCCGCGGCCACCCCGCCCTCACCCGCCACGGCACCGACGGCCGGCCCCGCCGCGCCCCCGCCGCCGCCGGCGAACCCGCCCACGATGACCCCGCCGCCCGGCTCGCCGGCGCCGAACACACCCCCGCCGATGCCACCCACGCACCCCGCCCCGCAGCCCGGCACCGGTTACGGCTACCCGCCGCCCCCGCAGCCCGGCACGGGATACGGCTACCCGCCGCCGCCCGGACACGCCTCCCAGCAGCAGCCCGCCCAGGGCTACGGCTACCCGCCGCCCCAGCCCGGCACCGGGTACGGCTACCCGCCGCAGGCACCGGTCCCGCACCAGCAGCACCCCGGCGGCTACGGCTACCCGCCCCAGGCCCAGCCGCCCCGGCAACCCCAGCCGCCGGCCGCGCCGACGACCCAGAACCAGCCCCCGGCCGAGGAGTTCGCGCTGCCCCCGCAGGGCCCGCAGTTCCAGCCCCGCTGAGCGAAACCCCGCCGAGCGAAACCCGCACAGCGAAGCCCCGCCGAGCGAACCCCCAGCACAGCAAGCCCCGCCGAGCCCGCAGAATGCCCGGCGGGGCCGTCACGGCCGTCACGGCCGCCCCCGCTCAGTCGCCCTGGTTCTTGTACCCGCGCTGCCACTGCATCCCGAACCCGTACAGCCGGTCGATGTCCGCCTGGAACCCGTTGACGTACCGCACCTCGCGGCGCACCGTCAGCTGGTTGTCCCCCGCGTTCTCGATCAGCACCACCGCGCAGGACCGCGCCGCCCGGGTCCGCTCCTCCAGCTTGATCTCGATCCGCGGCCCGGTCTGCGGCACGATCGTCACCACCGCGTGGGACTGCTCGAAGGCCGGGGTGCCGTCGTAGATGTAGACGAAGATGAGCAGCCGCTTGAACTTGTCCTTCTTCTCCAGGTTCACGTACATCGTCTCGCCCGACGGCGCCCCGTACTGGTCGTCGCCGCTGAGCTTGATGTACGGCGGGTCCCGCAGGTCGCCGAAGAAGTTGCCGAGCGGCTGCACCACGCCCCGGGTGCCGTCGGTGAGTTCGTACATGCACGCCAGGTCGAGGTCGACGTTGACCTGTTCGTTCACCTGGGACGCCGGCTCCACCGGGCTGAAGATGCGCGGGCTGAAGAAGCGCTTGAGCGTCTCCCGCCCGCTGGGGCGGCCGGCGCTGGAGCGCATGGTCCAGTGCAGGTTGACGTAGAGGTAGCCGGTGGTGGCCGCGGCGCCGGTGATCGCGTGCTGCGGGGCCGACTTGGTGAGGGTGACCTTGTGCTGGCCGCCCGGGTTGTCGAAGGTGTAGCTCCGGTCGCCGCGCAGGTACTCCCAGATCGAGACCATCCAGTCCTCCCCCTGCTCCCGCCAGGCGATCTGACGGTGCGCCGCTCCATGATCGGGCATCGGCCCGGCCGTCGGATACCCCGACCTCCTCCTCCCCTACCCGATCCGGCCGCCCCGCGTTCACCGAAGTCCGCGGAAGGGCCGATTGGCGGGAGGAAGCCGCCCTCCCGTAACATGCCGCCCCTTCGGACGCGATATCGTCTAGCCGCACAGGTGTCCCGTCCGCCCCTGCGCGGGCGCGGTGGGCACACCGTGCGGCGACGAACGAGACGGACGGCCCGTCAGACCCGGTCCGTACGACCGGACCTGACCGCCCGTACCGCTCAGCCCCGCTCGCCCGTGAAACTGTCCCCTGCGGAAACCCGAGGCCCGACCCGCAATGAACCTGACCTCCATACAGCTGGTCTGGACCGTCGTCGGCGGCGCAGCCCTGCTGTTCGTCGCCATCCTCATGGCGACGCTGCGATTCAAGAACGCGAAGAAGGACGAGTCCGGCGACTCGTGGGAGCGCAGCGAGGAGCGGCGCCGCCGCAAGGAGATGATCTACGGGATCTCCTCCTACACTCTGCTGTTCTGCTGCGCCGGCGTCGCGGCCGCGCTGTCCTTCCACGGCCTGGTGGGCTTCGGCAAGGAGAACCTGGGCCTGTCGAACGGCTGGGAGTACCTCGTCCCGTTCGGCCTGGACGGCGCCGCGATGTTCTGCTCGGTGCTCGCCGTCCGCGAGGCCAGCCACGGTGACGCGGCGCTCGGCTCGCGGCTGCTGGTCTGGGTCTTCGCGATCGCCTCGGCCTGGTTCAACTGGGTGCACGCGCCGCGCGGCCTCGGTCACGCCGGCGCCCCGCAGTTCTTCTCCGGCATGTCGATCTCGGCGGCCATCCTGTTCGACCGGGCGCTGAAGCAGACCCGCAAGGCCGCGCTGCGCGAGCAGGGCCTGGTGCCGCGCCCGCTGCCGCAGATCCGGATCGTGCGCTGGCTGCGCGCCCCGCGCGAGACGTACGCGGCGTGGTCCCTGATGCTGCTGGAGAACGTCCGCAGCCTGGACGAGGCGGTCGAGGAGGTGCGCGAGGAGCGCCAGGCGAAGCAGGACGCCAAGGTGCGCGCCCGCACCGCCGACCGCCGCGAGCGGGCCGAGCTGAAGGCGCTCTCCCGGCGCCAGGGCGGCGTGCTGTCGCGGACCCGCGGCGGCCGCAACCTGCCCGCGCTCACGGCGGCCGGCGACGGCCCGACCGCTACGGAGCCTGCCCTAGCCGCCGGGTCGGACACCGCCTCCCCCGCCTCCACGGGCTCCCTGTTCGAGCCCTCCTCGCGCAGCGCCCTGGACTCCGGCCGCACCCCGCGTGCCGCCGTCGGCTCGTCCTCCTACTCGTCGCCGACGACCTACTCGTCGTCGTCCTCGTCCTACTCGTCCTCGTCGTCCTCCTCCGCGTACTCGTCCTCGTCCTCCTCGTCGTCCGCCCTCGACGCGTCGGGTTCCGCCCGCCGCAGCTCGGCGATCGACCTCACGGCCGACGACGACACGCTGTCGATGCCGAAGCTGGACTCCCTGGAGCGCAAGCTGCGCGCCATCGAGCAGCAGCTGGGCTGAGCCGAGCTGGGCTAAGCACCCGCGCACGACACGCGAAACGGCCGCCCCCGGATTCCCGGGAGGCGGCCGTTTTCGCGTACAACGGGCGGAGCGGACGGGCTACTTGTCCGCGCCCACCAGCTCGTTCTCCTCGCCCGCACCGTCGCCCTCGCGCCGGTTGCGCAGGATCGACGAGCCGAGCGCGAGCCCGATGAAGGCGACACCGATCAGGCCGGTGACGATCTCCGGGATGTGGAACCTGATGCCGACCAGCAGGATGCCGGCCAGCGCGCCGATCGCGTAGTGCGCGCCGTGCTCCAGGTAGACGTAGTCGTCCAGGGTGCCCTTGCGGACCAGGAAGACGGTCAGCGAGCGGATGTACATCGCGCCGATGCCGAGGCCCAGCGTGATCATGAAGATGTCGTTGGAGATGGCGAACGCACCGACCACGCCGTCGAAGGAGAACGAGGCGTCCAGGACCTCCAGGTAGAGGAAGAGGAAGAACGCGGCCTTGCCGCCCACCTGGATCAGCGACTTGCCCGCCTTCTCGTCCTCCTCCTCGCGCTCGGCCTCGGCCTCCAGGCCCGACTCGAAGATCGACGAGAGTCCGCCGACCACGAGGTAGGTGATGAGGCCGAGGACGCCGGCGAGCAGGACGGTCTCGGCGTGCTCGGCCGCGAAGAAGCGGGCCGAGAGCACGAGCGCGACCAGGGCGACGACCGAGGACAGGGCGTCCAGCTTGCCGACCTTCTCCAGCGGGCGCTCGATCCAGGATAGCCAGTTGTGCTCCTTCTCCTCGAACACGAAGTCCAGGAAGATCATGAGCAGGAAGACGCCGCCGAAGGCCGCGATGGCCGGGTTGGCCGCCGCCAGGTACTGGCCGTAGGTGAGGCCGTCGTGCGTCTTGTCGGAGTGCAGCGCGAGGTCGACGACCGTCGCGGGGTTGAGCTTCGCGGTGAGGCCGACGACCAGCAGCGGGAAGACCAGGCGCATGCCGAAGACGGCGATCAGGACGCCGACGGTCAGGAAGATCTTCTGCCAGTACGGGTTCATCCGCTTCAACACGGTGGCGTTGACCACCGCGTTGTCGAACGACAGGGAGATCTCCAGGATCGAGAGGATCAGCACGATGCCGAACCCCTTGGCCCCCCAGAAGAGACCGGCCGCGGCCAGGCCGACGGCGGTGATCGCGAACGACCAGCCGAAAGTGCGGAGGAACACGGGACTTGGTTACCTTTCGGGATGTTTCGGGCGTGCCCAGGTGCGGCCTCGTCCCGAGACGCCCCGACCGGGCGCCGCCCGGTCAGGTCACCTCCGCACTGCCCTCCGTCGTCATGACGGTTTCGTGATCATGGAATGGATGCGCTTGGTCCGTCTTCCGCTGCCACCGACCCCCTACTGGACGTTGACGCCGAAGTCGAGGGCGATGCCGCGCAGGCCGGAGGCGTAACCCTGGCCCACCGCGCGGAACTTCCACTCGCCCGCGTACCGGTACAGCTCGCCGAAGATCATCGCGGTCTCGCTGGACGCGTCCTCGGAGAGGTCGTAGCGGGCGATCTCCCGGCCGTCCACGGAGTCGACGACCCGGATGAACGCGTTGCGCACCTGGCCGAAGTTCTGCAGCCGCGCCTCGGCCTCGTAGATCGAGACCGCGAAGACGACCTTGTCGGCCTGGGCCGGGACCAGTTCCAGGTTGACGAGGACCACCTCGTCGTCGCCTGAGTCGTCGCCACCGGTGAGGTTGTCACCCTGGTGTTCGACGGAGCCCTCCGGGCTCCTGAGGTTGTTGTAGAAGACGAAGTACTCGTCCCCCAGCACCCGGCCCCCGCCGCAGATCAGCGCGCTCGCGTCGAGGTCGAACGGTGCGCCGGTGGTGGAGCGGGCGGACCAGCCGAGTCCGATCTGCACCTGCGTCAGATTGGGCGCGGCCTTGCTGAGCGAGACGTTCCCGCCCTTGGCGAGTGTGACGACCATGGCTGTTCTTCCTCCCTTGCCTTCTCCCGGGGCGCGTTGTTCGGCGCGACGTTCCAGGTTTAGTCGCCCGAGGCCCCGGCCGGCCCCCTTGAGCCGCCTGAACTTCCTGAACTCACATCCTCGCAGCGCCCGCGGACAGCACGAAGCCGGGGCGGCCGAGGACCCTCGGGTCCGCGGCCGCCCCGGCCGGGTGACGCGGTGTCGGGGCGCCGCACGCCCCGTCGGACGAACGGCGGATCAGACGTTGACGCCGAAGTCCTGGGCGATGCCGCGCAGGCCGGAGGCGTAACCCTGGCCGATGGCGCGGAACTTCCACTCGCCGCCGGCCCGGTACAGCTCGCCGAAGACCATCGCGGTCTCGGTCGAGGCGTCCTCGGAGAGGTCGTAGCGGGCGAGTTCCTTGTTGTCGGCCTGGTTGACGACCCGGATGAACGCGTTGCGCACCTGGCCGAAGCTCTGCGAGCGGGTCTCGGCGTCGTAGATCGAGACCGGGAAGACGATCTTCTGGACGTCGGCCGGGACGGTGCTCAGGTTGACCTTGATCGCCTCGTCGTCGCCCTCGCCCTCGCCCGTGCGGTTGTCGCCGGTGTGCTCGACCGAGCCGTCCGGGCTGCGCAGGTTGTTGAAGAAGACGAAGTTGCCGTCGCCGGACACCTTGCCGAGGTCGTTGCAGAGCAGGGCGCTGGCGTCCAGGTCGAAGTCCGTGCCGGTGGTGGTCCGGACGTCCCAGCCCAGGCCGACGACGACGGCCGTGAGGCCGGGGGCCTCCTTGGTGAGCGAGACGTTGCCGCCCTTGCTGAGGCTGACTCCCACGTGTCCTCCAAGAATCGGGAGGCACGCGCGGCGCGCCCCCGGTGGTGCGGTGCGGGGCACGAGCCGGCCTGGCGGCCTCCGCGCCCCACCCGATCAACGGACCGAGCGTAGTTCGAAGTTCCCCCGCCGGCCCACGACGCACCCGTGGAAGGCCCGGGCCGCGCCCGTCAGAGCGAGGCGAGGACGCGCAGGTACTCCTGCTCGTCCCGGGCGTCCGGGAGGCCGTTCACGACGCTCCACCGGACCGTTCCGGTGCTGTCGATCACGAACGTGCCGCGCAGGGCGCAGCCCTTCTCCTCGTCGAACACGCCGTACGCGCGGGCGACCTCGCCGTGCGGCCAGAAGTCGGCGAGCAGCGGGAAGTCCAGGCCCTCCCGGTCGGCGAAGACGCGCTGGGAGAACTGCGAGTCGACGGAGATCCCGAGCACCTGGACGGCGTCGTTCTGCAGCCGCGGCAGTTCCTTCTGGATCGCGCCGAGCTCGCCGGTGCAGACCCCGGTGAAGGCGAACGGGTAGAAGACCAGGACGACGGCCTTGGCGCCCCGGAAATCCGAGAGCCCGATCAGCTCGCCGTGCTGGGTCCTGAGCTCGAAGTCCGGAGCCCCGGTGCCGACCTCGACGGCCATGGTGGGACCTTTCTGACGGGCGGGCGCCGCCCGGCGGGCGCGGCGAGCCAACATCCTCGCATCCGTTCGGGTGCGTTCGGCCGGACGGGTGAGGGCGGGCCGCCGGATGGCCGACGGCGTTCGCCCTGGGCGAACGCCTCCCCCGGCGCGGCGTCCGGCCGCAGCGGCGGAACTCCGGAGGCCGGGCGGCACCGGAACGCCTGGCAGCCGGTACACCGAGCGACACCGGAGCACCGAGCGGCGCCGGAGCACCGGAGCACCGGAGCACCGGAACGGAAAACGGCCCGGGGGCGCCCCGGCGGGGGGGGGGGGGGGGCGCCCGGGGGGGGGGGGCGGCGGCGGGGGGGGGGGGGGGGGGGGGGGGGGGGGGGCGGCGGGGGGGGGGGGGTG
>NZ_JBHWGD010000003.1:139549-203089 GCF_042733235.1 Kitasatospora sp. NPDC059722 | reverse complement strand
TTGAACCCCCACCCGCCGCCCCCGCGGGGGCCCCGCCCCCCCCCCCCCCCGCACCCCCCCCCCCCCCCCGGCCCGCCCCCCGGGGGGGGGGGGCCCGGGGGGCCCCCCCCGGGGCTCTTCAGCGGCCCGGGGCTCGGTGCGCGGTCAGCGCTTGCCGCCCGCCTTCGGGGCGGCCTTGGTCGCCAGGCGGGTGGCCGCCCAGTCCTTGGCGACGGCGATGGAGCTGGTCTGCGACAGGCCGGCGGTCTTGGCCGCGTCGGCGATGTCCGAGGCCTCGATGTGGCCGTCGCGGCCGGTCTTGGGCGTCAGCAGCCAGATGAGGCCGCCCTCGGCCAGGTACTCCAGGGCGTCGACGAGGGCGTCGGTGAGGTCCCCGTCGTCGTCGCGGTGCCACAGCAGGACGGCGTCGGCGACGTCGTCGTAGTCCTCGTCGACGAGATCCGTCCCGGTGATCTCCTCGATGCCCTCGCGGAGATCCTGGTCAGTGTCTTCGTCGTACCCCAGCTCCTGAACGATCTGGCCCTCCTCGAAGTTGAGACGGGCCGCCGGGTTGGACTTGTCCGCGGGGTCCGCGGTCGCGCTCACGGGAATAACCTCCAGTATTCGGCTCGGCATCCATGCCGAGGCTGTGGCCGTAGTCCACACGGGCGCGGCGGTTCGCGCAAGTACCCGACCCCCGATCCCCTCCAAAGGTTGACGTGTCGCACCGGGACACGCCGGTCGAGGTGGCGGGAATCACACCGATTTGCCCTTCTCTGCATGGGACAAGGATGCTTCGGGTGGTCCCGGCCCACAGGCCGTACGCATGCCCGAGATGCGAACGGCATTCGGGTCCGCGCGTGCGCGGGCGTAGAGTCTCCTGTTGGCCCTCACCCCGGCCGCCCGCCATCGGGCGGACGGGAAACCAGGTCGGACCACCTCTTTTCGTAACACCCGGGGGTGCGCGACGCAGGCGAAGACGCCTGTTCCGCTCACCGCCAGACCGTCCCGCCCACCAGGCGGAACGGTTACCGATCGGTAGAGATGACGGATCTCCGAGCGCGGTAGCACGATGGAGGCGGCGCGACACACCTCAGTTTCGACCGACAGTGAAGGAACAGCGTGGCTTCCGGATCCGATCGCAACCCGATCATCATTGGCGGCCTTCCGAGTCAGGTCCCGGACTTCGATCCCGAGGAGACCGCGGAATGGCTGGAGTCGCTTGACGCGGCCATCGACGAGCGGGGGCGCGAGCGTGCCCGTTACCTGATGCTCCGCCTGATCGAGCGCGCCCGCGAGAAGCGTGTCGCCGTGCCCGAGATGCGCAGCACGGACTACGTCAACACCATCGCGACCAAGGACGAGCCGTTCTTCCCCGGCAACGAGGAGATCGAGCGCAAGATCCTGAACGCGACCCGCTGGAACGCGGCCGTCATGGTCTCCCGTGCCCAGCGTCCCGGCATCGGCGTGGGCGGCCACATCGCCACCTTCGCCTCCTCCGCGTCGCTCTACGACGTCGGCTTCAACTACTTCTTCCGTGGCAAGGACGCCGAGGGCGAGTCCGGCGACCAGATCTTCTTCCAGGGCCACGCCTCCCCCGGCATCTACGCCCGCGCCTTCCTCCTGGACCGACTCACCGAGCAGCAGCTCGACGCGTTCCGCCAGGAGAAGTCGAAGGCCCCGTACGGCCTGTCCAGCTACCCGCACCCGCGGCTGATGCCGGACTTCTGGGAGTTCCCGACCGTCTCGATGGGCCTCGGCCCCCTCGGTGCGATCTACCAGGCCCGGATGAACCGCTACCTGGAGCACCGCGGGATCAAGGACACCTCCGACTCGCAGGTGTACGCCTTCCTCGGCGACGGCGAGATGGACGAGCCCGAGTCGCTGGGCCAGCTGTCCCTGGCCGCGCGCGAGGGCCTGGACAACCTGACCTTCGTGGTCAACTGCAACCTGCAGCGCCTGGACGGCCCGGTCCGCGGCAACGGCAAGATCATCCAGGAGCTGGAGTCCCAGTTCCGGGGCGCCGGCTGGAACGTGATCAAGCTGGTCTGGGACCGCAGCTGGGACCCGCTGCTCGCGCAGGACCGCGACGGCGTCCTGGTCAACAAGCTGAACACCACGGTGGACGGCCAGTTCCAGACCTACGCCACCGAGACCGGCCAGTACATCCGCGAGCACTTCTTCGGCTCCGACCTGCGCCTGCGCAAGATGGTCGAGAGCATGACCGACCAGCAGATCCAGCACCTGGGTCGCGGCGGCCACGACCACAAGAAGATCTACGCGGCGTTCAAGGCGGCCCGCGAGCACCAGGGCCAGCCGACGGTCATCCTGGCCCAGACGGTCAAGGGCTGGACGCTGGGCCCCAACTTCGAGGGCCGCAACGCCACCCACCAGATGAAGAAGCTGACGGTCGAGGACCTGAAGCGCTTCCGCGACCGGCTGCACCTGCCGATCACCGACAAGCAGCTCGACGAGGGCTACCCGCCCTACTACCACCCGGGCCGCGACTCGGAAGAGATCCAGTACATGCACGACCGCCGCAGCGAGCTGGGCGGCTACGTGCCGACCCGCAAGGTGCGCCCGCGCAAGCTGGAACTGCCCGGCGACGACGCCTACAAGGCGGTCAAGAAGGGGTCCGGCAACCAGACCATCGCCACCACCATGGCGTTCGTCCGGGTGCTCAAGGACCTCATGCGGGACAAGGGCATCGGCAACCGCTTCGTGCCGATCGCGCCCGACGAGTACCGCACCTTCGGCATGGACTCGCTCTTCCCGTCGGCGAAGATCTACAACCCGCTCGGCCAGACCTACGAGTCGGTCGACCGCGACCTGCTCCTCGCCTACAAGGAGTCGCCGACCGGCCAGATGCTGCACGACGGCATCTCCGAGGCCGGCTGCACCGCCTCGCTGATCGCCGCCGGCTCGTCCTACGCCACCCACGGCGAGCCGCTGATCCCGGTCTACGTCTTCTACTCGATGTTCGGGTTCCAGCGCACCGGCGACCAGTTCTGGCAGATGGCCGACCAGCTGGCCCGCGGCTTCGTGATCGGCGCCACCGCCGGCCGCACCACGCTGACCGGCGAGGGCCTGCAGCACGCCGACGGCCACTCGCACCTGCTGGCCTCGACCAACCCCGGCGTCGTCGCGTACGACCCGGCGTACGGCTTCGAGATCGCGCACATCGTCCAGGACGGTCTGCGCCGGATGTACGGCACCAGTGCCGAGCACCCGCACGGCGAGGACGTGTTCTACTACATGACCGTCTACAACGAGCCGATCAAGATGCCGGCCGAGCCCGAGAACGTGGACGTCGAGGGCATCCTCAAGGGTCTGCACAAGTACGCGCCGGCCACCGCCGGCCAGATCCCGGCCCAGATCCTCGCCTCCGGCGTGGCGGTGCCGTGGGCCCTGGAGGCCCAGCGCATCCTCGCCGAGGAGTGGAACGTCAAGGCCGACGTCTGGTCCGCGACCTCCTGGAACGAACTGCGCCGCGACGCGGTGGAGGCCGAGGAGTTCAACCTGCTGCACCCCGAGGAGCAGCAGCGCGTCCCGTACGTCACCCAGAAGCTCCAGGGCTCCGAGGGTCCGTTCGTCGCCGTGTCCGACTGGATGCGCGCGGTGCCGGACCAGATCTCGCGCTGGGTGCCGGGTCAGTGGCAGTCGCTGGGTGCCGACGGCTTCGGCTTCGCCGACACCCGTGGCGCCGCCCGCCGCTTCTTCCACATCGACGCGCAGTCGGTCGTCCTGGGGGTGCTCACCGAGCTCGCCAAGCAGGGCAAGATCGACCGCAGCGCCCTGAAGGAGGCGGTCGACCGCTACCAGCTGCTCGACGTGACCGCGGCCGACCCGGGCGCCGCCGGCGGCGACGCCTGATCAGCCCGTAGGCACTGAAGGGCCGGACTCCCGCAGGGGGTCCGGCCCTTCGGCCTTCCAGGGCGGCGCCGGGTGCGCGAACGGCCCCGGACTCCGCCGAGTCCGGGGCCGCCGTACGGGCGCGCGGCGGTCAGATGTGCACGGCCGGGCCCGCGTCGTTGGCGCCGCGGCGGGTGAGCAGGCCGAGCAGGGCGGCGCCGAAGGCCACCACCGCGGCGACCGCGAAGGCGAGCGACATGCCGCTCACGAAGGACTGGTGGACCGCGCCGGCCATCCCGTCCACGACCTGCTGCGGGGTGCCGGGCGGGGCCGGCGGGGCGATGCCGAGCTGGGCGGCCTGCTTGAGGCCCTCGGCCTGCGCGCCCTCGACCGGCGGCAGCCCGGCCTTGGCCCAGTTGCCGGGCAGCACGTCGCCGACCTTGGCGGCCATCAGCGCGCCCAGCACGGCGGTGCCGAGGCTGCCGCCGACCTGCATCGCGGCCTGCTGGAGGCCGCCGGCCACGCCGGACAGCTCCAGCGGGGCGTTGCCGACGATCACCTCGGTGGCGCCGACCATGACCGGGCTGATGCCGAGGCCCATCAGGACGAACCACAGCGACATCACGCCGGTGCCGGAGCCGGTGTCCAGGGTGGACATGCCGAACATCGCGGCGGTGGTGATCAGCATGCCGGCCACGATCGGGACGCGCGGGCCGAGCTTGCCGATCGCGATGCCGGCGACCGGCGAGCCGACGATCATCATGCCGGTCATCGGCAGCAGGTGGACGCCCGCCTGGACCGGCGTCATCCCGTGCACGTTCTGCAGGTAGAAGGTGACGAAGAAGATCGCGCCGAAGAACGCGAAGGCCATCAGCACCATCAGCAGCGTGCCCGCCGACAGCGGCACCGAGCGGAACAGGCCGAGCGGGATCAGCGGCTCCCCGGCCCTGCCCTGCCAGAGCGCGAACAGCACCATCAGCACGACGGCGCCGCCGAGGAGCAGCAGCGTGGACGCGTCGCCCCAGCCCCACTCGGGGGCCTTGATGATGCCGAAGACGAGGGCGAACATCGCCACCGAGAGCAGCACGATGCCGGGCACGTCGAAGGACTTGGCGGCGTTCTCGGCGCGGACGTCCCGGAGCACCAGCAGGCCGAGGACGAGCGCGATCAGGCCGACCGGGATGTTGATGAAGAACACCGACTCCCAGCTGACGTGCTCGACCAGCAGGCCGCCGACGATCGGGCCGGCCGCGGTGGAGGCGCCGATCACGCCGCCCCAGATGCCGATCGCCATGTTGAGCTTCTCGGCCGGGAAGGCCCCGCGCAGCAGGCCGAGCGCGGCCGGCTGGAGCAGCGCGCCGAACAGGCCCTGCAGGACGCGGAAGGCGATCACGGTCCGGATGTCGCCGGCGAAGCCGATCGCGGCCGAGGTGGCGGCGAAGCCGACCGCGCCGACCAGGAACGTGGTCTTGTGCCCGAAGCGGTCGCCGATCTTGCCGGCGGTGATCAGGAAGACCGCGAGCGCGAGCAGGTAGCCGCTGGTCACCCACTGGATCTCGGACGGCGCGGCCTTCAGCTTCTCCTGGATGACCGGGTTGGCGATCGCGACGATCGTGCCGTCCAGGGCGACCATCATCACGCCGACCGCGACGGTCAGCAGGGTCAGCCACGGGTGGCCCTTGATCCCACCCCCCGGCGGTGCCGAGCGCTGCGGCGGGTCGTCCGCCTTGGCGTTGTTGACGACGGACTGGCTCATCTGGGGCCCTCCACGGGGCGTGTGCGGCGAACGAAGCCGAATGAACGTGGTCGTGGCGCCCCGGCCCACCCGTCCCCACGAGCTACCCGGCCCGACGGGCGCCACTTCCGGCAGATTATGTCAGCCACTGACAATAGGCAAAGGCTGACTTCTGGCCAGTGCTGCCATTTGTCAGGCCGCTAAGGTTGTCCTCCCACCCCGACCGCACCCGCGCCCGGAAGGCCCCGCCATGGCCGCTCACGCCCCCCACCCCGCTGCCCCGACCGGCCCCGCGCCGATCACCCCGCCGGGGCGGGTGCCCGGACTGCGCGAGCGCAAGAAGCAGCAGACCCGCGACGCCCTCGTCCAGGCCGCCCATGTCCTCTTCCTCGGCCAGGGCTTCGCGCGGACCACCGTCGACGAGATCGCCACCGCCGTCGACGTCTCCCAGCGCACCTTCTTCCGCTACTTCGCCAACAAGGACGAGGTCGCGCTCGCCGTCATGGCCGACGCCGAGGACTACTTCATCGAGTGCCTGCGCCACCGCCCCGCCGCCGAGACCCCGCTCCAGGCGCTGCGCGCCTCGATCGTCAAGGCCTGGCGCGACCTCGGGAGCGCCGAGCGCACCGGCCTCGGCTCCATCCACAGCGCCCTCGAACTCATGCGGATGATCGAGGAGACCCCCACCCTGCTCGCCGCCCACCTGCGCCGGGTCACCGAACAGGAGCGGGTCGTGGTCCAGGTGATCGCCGAGCGCGAGGGCCTCGACCCGGCCCTGGACCTGCGCCCCACCGTCCTCGCCGCCGTCTTCGGCAGCGTGCTGCGCGCCGCCCACCTCTCCTGGACCGCCGACCAGGAACCGGCCGGCCCGGAGGGCATGATCGCCGTGATCGAGCGCCACTTCGACCAGCTCGGCCCCGCCCTCGCCGGCCACTGGCGCTCGTAGCACCCGGCGTCACGCCGGAGTCATGGCCGGCGTCATACCGGAGTACTAGGCGCGATCCGGTCCCCGGTCCGACGCCGACCGCGCCACCCGCCCCTACGCTGGCCGGATGATCGCCCCGCCCACCAGGAAGCCCCGCCGGCCGTCCCCGCGCGCCCTGTTCGTCGCGCTGCTGAGCCCGTCCACCGACCACACGCCGCTCCTGGCGCAGTCACGCCGGCCCTGGCTGCGCTACCTGCCGTACGTCCTCGCGCTGGCCGCGATCTCCGCGCTGCTGCCCAGCTCGATCAACGTGCTCGCCAACGACTACGGCATCGACACCGGGCTCGCGGCGGCCCTCGCCGTCGCGCAGACCGCGCCGCTGCTCCTGGCGCCCGCCCGGCCGCTGCCCGCCTGGTGGATGATCGGGCTGACGGACCTCCTCACGGCCGCGGTGGTGCTCGCCACGGCCACCAAGACCGCGCCGGTCTTCCCCTGGCCGGCCACCAGCCTGGTCGGGTACCTGCTGCTGATGGTGCCGCTCGCCCTCCGCGAGGCGCGCCGCACCCTGGTCGCGGTGTGGCTGGCCACCACCGCCGTGAGCCTCGTGTTCTCCGTGCTCGGCGCGGTGCGCGACTGGGGCGGGGACAACAGCCTGCTGGCGATCGCCCTCAGCGGCGCGGTCCTGGTCCTCGGCGGCGCCCTGCGGGAACGCGCCGAGGCCCGCCGGCTGCTCACCGAGCAGGAGCACATCAGCGAGGCCGAGCGCGAGCGCCGCACGCTGCTGGAGGAGCGCGCCCGGATCGCGCGCGAGCTGCACGACGTGGTGGCGCACCACATGTCGGTGATCGCCGTGCAGGCGGCCAGCGCGCCGTACCGGATCGGCGGTGTCCCGGACGAGGCCGTCGAGGAGTTCACCGCGATCGCCGGCTCGGCCCGCGAGTCGCTCGCCGAAATGCGGCGCCTGCTGGGGGTGTTGCGCAGCGAGGAGAGCGCGGCCGAGACGGCGCCCCAGCCGGGCGTGGAGCAACTCGGCCAGCTGGTCGAGACGGTGGGCCGGGCCGGGGTGCCGGCCGAGCTGACAGCGGATCCGGGGCTGGCGGAGCGGGTGCCGCAGGCCGTCGCCCTCTCCGCGTACCGGATCGTCCAGGAGGCGCTGGCCAACGTCGTCCGGCACGCGCCCGGGGCGCGGACCTGGGTGTCGCTCACGGCCGACGGCCCCGAGCTGCTGGTCACCGTGGTGAACGCGCCGCCACCCGAACGCCGCGAGTCGCTGGAGGCCACGGCCGAGGGCACCGGGCAGGGGCTGGTCGGCATGCGCGAACGCGTCCGGCTCGTGGATGGCAGGCTGGACACCGGCCCGCTGCCGGACGGCGGCTTCAAGGTGGCCGCCGTCCTGCCCCTCGACCCCGCCCGGGAGACACCCGCATGACCATCCGCGTGATCATCGTCGACGACCAGGCCATGGTGCGGGCCGGCTTCGCCGCACTGCTGAACGCCCAGAGCGACATCGACGTGGTGGGGGACGCGGCGGACGGCGCGCAGGCCCTGGAGGTCAGCGGCCGCACCCACCCGGACGTCGTCCTGATGGACGTCCGGATGCCCGGCATGGACGGCCTGGAGGCGGCCCGCCGGCTGCTCGACCCGGCCGTGCCGGGCGCGCACCGGCCCAAGGTGCTGATGCTGACCACCTTCGACGTGGACGACTACGTGTACGAGGCGCTGCGCGCCGGGGCGAGCGGCTTCCTGCTGAAGGACGCCCCGCCGGCCGACCTGATCGCCGCCGTGCGGGTCGTCGCGGCCGGGGAGGCGCTGCTCGCGCCCTCGGTGACGCGCCGGCTGATCGAGGACTTCGCCCGCACCCGCCCGGCCCGCCGGCGCGACCCCAAGGTCCGGCTCAACGGCCTGACCCCGCGCGAGACCGAGGTGCTGGAACTGATCGCCCGCGGCCTGTCCAACCAGGAGATCGCCGGCCGCCTGGTGCTGGCCGAGCAGACGGTCAAGACGCACATCGGCCGGATCCTGGCCAAGCTCGACCTGCGCGACCGCGCCCAGGCGGTCGTGCTCGCCTACGAGTCCGGGCTCGTGACCCCTGGTGGGTAGCAGGTAGTACCGGGGTAGCACCCCCGACTTGGCCCCGCGGTGTGACGTCCGCGGGGCCTTCCCGTTCCTACCTTCCTCTCCGTCGCCAGTGAGCAACGGACAAGGGAGCACGGGAAGATGGGAAAGTTTCGGGCCAGGCGTGCGATCGCCGCCGCCACGGTGGCCCTCGCGGCGGTACTCGGCGCCGGCGGCTGGGCCGCCGACACGCAGCAGGCCGTCACCGGCCCGCCGCCCGGCAGCGCCGCGTGGACGGCCGACACCGCCCTCGGCCTCCGGCTGCCCGACCCGGCCGCCACCGACCCGGCCGAAGTCGCCGCGTTCTTCGCCCGGTTGACGCCCGCCCAGGGCGAGGCCCTCGCCGCCCGGCACCCGCTGGTGGTCGGCAACCTGGACGGCGCGCCCGTCCGACTCCGCTACCACGCCAACGCCCTGGCCCTCGCCGCCGAGCGCGACCGGGAGGCCGCCCGCGCCGCCGACCCGGCGCTCACCCCGCAGGACCAGGCCGCCGCCCGCACCCGCGCCGAGCGCTACCGCACCCTGCTCGACGGCGGACGGCAGGTCCTCGCCTTCGACCCGCGCGGCCGCGGCCAGGTCGCCGAGGTCTACGGCGACCTGGCCGGCGCGAGTCGCACCGCCGTCGTCGTCCCCGGCTCCGACATCGACCTGCTGAACTTCGACCGCGCCGCCGACCCGTACGGCACCCCCGCCGGCATGGCGAGGTCCCTGTACGAGGCCACCGGCCGGACGACCGCCGTCATCGCCTGGGCCGGCTACACCACCCCGGTCGGACTCGGCGTGGACGCCGCCACCGAGGACCTGGCCCGCGCCGGCGCCGGCCGGCTGGCCCGGCTGCTCGACGGGCTCGCCGTCAGCACCCGCCCCGAGGCCCCGGCCACCGTCTTCTGCCACAGCTACGGCTCGGTCGTCTGCGGCCTGGCCCGCCCGGGCCCCGCACAGGCCTCCGGCGTGGTGGTGCTCGGCTCGCCCGGCATGGGCGTCGGCTCCGCCGCCGACCTCGACCCCCGCGTCCCGCTCTGGGCCACCACCCGCAACGACTCCGACTGGATCGGCCGGGTGCCCAACGTCTCGCTGTTCGGCCTCGGCCACGGCGCCGACCCGACCGGCCCGGACTTCGGCGCCCGCCCCCTGCCGTCCACCGGCTCGCACGGCCACACCGGCTACTTCGCCCCCGGCACCGCCTCGCTCACCGCCTACGCCGCCCTCGCGCAGGGCCGCTGACCAGCCCGGACCGCCGCAACCGGAGAAGGAGCACCGCCATGGCCCACCCGCTCACCGCCCTGCGCCGCGCCGCCCACGAGGTCGACGCCCGCACCCCCGCGCACCGCGACCGCGCCCTCGACGGCCTGCGCGCCCTCGCCCTGCTCGCCGTCCCGCTCGGGCACTGGATGCTCGGCGGCTTCACCCGCGACCCCGACGGCACCCTGCACAACGCCAGCCCGCTCTCCGCCCTCGGCGGCTTCGCCCCGGTCAGCTGGGTGCTGCAGATGCTCGGGGTGTTCTTCCTGGTCGGCGGCTACTCCTCGGTCCGCTCGCTGGACCGCGCCCGTGCCAGGGGCACGACCTACGGGGGCTGGCTGCGCGCCCGGACGGTCCGGCTGCTGCGCCCGGTGCTCGGCGTGACGGCGGTGTGGGCGGTGCTGATCCCGGTGCTGCCCCGGCTCGGCGTCCCGGCCGGCACCGTCCGCACCGGCGCGACGCTGGTGGTGCAGCCGCTCTGGTACATCGCCGTCTACCTGGGGGTGACCGCGCTCACCTCGGTCTGCCTGGCCGCCGCCCGCCGGCTCGGCGCGTGGTCGGCGGGGCTCCTGGTGGCCGTCGTCGCCGTGGTGGACGCACTGCGGTACGGGCCGTGGGCGGAGGCGGTGCCGTCCTGGGTCGGGCTGGTCAACATCCTGCCGGGCTGGCTGTTCGGCTACCAGCTGGGCGTGCTGTGGGCGCGGGGCCGGCTCGACCGCCGGGCCGCGCGGGTCCTGCTGGGCGGCGGCGCCGTGCTGTTCGCCGCGCTGCTGCTGGTGTTCCACTACCCGGCGAGCATGGTCGGCGTGCCCGGCGTCGAGCGGACCAACTCGCACCCGCCGTCCCTGCTGGTGCTCGCCCTGGCGGCGGCGCAGTGCGGCGCCGCGGTGCTGCTGCGGGAGCGCCTGGGCCGGCTACTGAACCGCCGTCCGCTGCTGTGGCTGCCGGTGGTCGTGGTCAACCTGTCGGCGATGACGGTCTTCTGCTGGCACCAGACCGCGATGCTCGCCGTGGCGGTGCCCGGCGCCGCCGGCCTCGGCGCCGTCCCCGGGCTGACCACCGCGCCGGACTCCCTCGTCTGGGTGGCCGCCCGGCTGGCGCTGCTCCCGCTGTTCGCGGCCGCGCTGGTGGGGATCGGCTGGTTCGCCCGGCGGTTCGACGCGCCGTGGACGGCCCTCTCCCGCCCGTGGAAGGCCGTGGCCGGAGCCGGTGCGGCCCTGTTCACCGCGTACGCGCTGGGCGTGGTGTGACCCGCCCGCCCCAGCCGGCACACGCCCCCGGAGCGCCTTGGCGCGCACCGGGGGCGCGTTGTCGGTGGCGTGCTCTAACCTGCCGCCATGGTGACGTTCGACGAGTTCCGCGCGATGGCCCTGGCCCTTCCGGAGGCCGCGCAGGAGCCGACGTGGGAGATCGAGACGCTGCGGGTGCGGGCCAGGATCTTCGCGATGGGCTCCCCCGAGGGCGAGCGGGTCACCGTCAAGGCCAGTCCCGAGGACCAGGCCGAACTCCTGGCCGCCGATCCGGAGGTGTTCTCGTCCGCCCCCTACGTCGGCCGGCACGGCTGGGTGAGCGTCCGGCTGGACCTCGTCGACCCCGAGGAACTCCGCGACCTGGTCACCGAGGCCTGGCGGCGCACCGCGCCGAAGCGACTCGTCAGGGAGTTCGACGAGGGGGCGCGGTGACGCCCGGGACGACGGCGCCCCCGGCCCGGCGGGGCGTCCCGAACCACGGGAAGACGCGAACCGGACACCCACGGTTCATGTGATCCATCCCACAGTTTGGGCGTGTCCGTCACCCTCCCGTGACCTCTACGCTTGCGGAGGGAAGTTCGCAGTCTGACGCACCCCTCGGGCCCCGCCCAGGACATGGTGACGGGCCCAAGGGAGTTGGTGCGGTGCGCAACCGTCGACGCTGGAAGCGTGTACTGATCGGGGCGTTCGCGGGCTTCGCGGTCCTCGCCGACGCCGGCGCCTCGGCCGCCGCGGCCGCCGCCTCCACCGAGCAGCTGGCGATCAGCACGCCCCCGGCCGGCAGCGCCGCCTGGGTCCAGGACCACTCCTTCGGCCGCGGCCTGCCCGACCCGGCCACCACCACCCCGGCCGCCGCCGCCGAGTTCTTCGCCTCGCTGGCCCCCACCGAGCTCGACCGGCTGATCCGGCAGTACCCGCTGGTCGTCGGCAACTTCGACGGCGCCCCGCTCGACCTGCGCTACCGCGCCAACCGGATCGCCCTCACCGAGGAGCGCGACGCCGCCCGCGCCCGCGCCAACGACCCCAAGCTCGACTCCGACGCCCGCGCGCTGGCCGTCTCCCGCGCCAACGACGTCGAGCACCTGCTCTCCCCCGACCGCCAGGTCCTCGCCTTCGACCCGCGCGGACGCGGCCTGGTCACCGAGGTGTGGGGCGACCTCGCCGACGCCGAGCGGGTCTCCGTCCTGGTGCCCGGCTCGGACGCCGACCTCGGCCACTTCGACCAGGCCGCCGACCCGCTGCGCTCCCCCGCCGGCATGGCCCGCGCCCTGTACGCCGAGGAGCACAAGCAGGCCCCCAAGACCCGCACCGCGGTGATCGCCTGGACCGGCTACGTCACCCCCTCCGGCCTCGGCCCGGACGCCGTCACCTCCCGCCTCGCCGACATCGGCGCGCCCCGGCTGCAGCGCCTGCTCGCCGGGCTCAAGGAGACCACCCGCCCGGACGCGCCGCCGTCCCTGCTGTGCCACTCCTACGGGTCCGTGGTCTGCGGCGACGCCGCCCCCGAGATCCCGCGCGCCGCGGCCTCGCCGTCCGACACCTCCGGCGTCACCGACATGATGGTGTTCGGCAGCCCCGGCATGGGCGTGCAGAGCACCAGCGAGCTCGGCACCGGCGTCAAGGTGTGGGCCACCCGCAACCCCAGCGACTGGATCGGCAACGTCCCGTACCTGGAGGTCGGCGGTCTGGGCCACGGCGCCGACCCGACGTCCTCCGGCTTCGGCGCCGAGGAGATCTCCTCGGCCCGCGCGGCCGGCCACAACGGCTACTTCACCGAGGGCACCGACAGCCTGCACAACTTCGCGGCGATCTCGCTCGGCCACTACCAGGACGTCGTCCTCCGGCCGCAGTCCGGCTCCTGATCCCCGCCGGGAGCTCAAGGCCGGGGGCGAAAGGCACGCCCTACTCCTGGTAGAGCCTCAGCGCCTCCGCCGCCGCCCGGGCCAGTTCCCGGCGGGCGGCGGGCGGGGACAGCACCTCGGCCTCCGGGCCGAAGGCGAGCAGCGCGCGGACGGCGGCCGGCGTGGGGAACGCCATCGCCAGCTCGACCCACTCCTCGGCCGGCCCGGCGCCCGCCTCCGGCGGCTGCGCGGTGACCCGCCCGCCGTGGACCCGGACGAACAGGTCCAGCCGCCCGCGCCGCACCCGGACCCGCACCGGCAGCTCGTTCGGCCGCCGCTCCACGTGCTCGCGCAGCCCCGCCCACACGTCGCCGAGCCCCGCCCCGGGGCGGCGGCGCACCGGCTCCTCGGCCGTCTCGGCGGCCAGCACCCGGTCGGCCCGGAACAGCCGGGGCTCGCCGTTCAGGTCGGCCACCAGGTACCAGAGCGCGGCCCGGCTCACCAGGCCGTACGGGTCGACGGTGTACTCCACCGGCACCGGCGTGCCGCCGTGCCGGTAGCGCAGGCGCAGCCGCCGGTCGGCGAAGACCGCGTACTGCAGCTCGCCCAGGTCCGGCCCGGCAGCGGCGCCGGCCCCGCTCGGCAGCCAGCGCGGCGGGTCGACCAGGACGCGCTCGCCGCCGCGCCCGCCGACGGGCGGCTCCGGCGCCGGCAGCGCCGCCATCACCTTGCGCAGCGCCGAGCCGAGCGCCCCGTCCAGTGCGAGCTCGCCGTGCGCGCCCCGAGCTGACAGCACGAGCAGCGCGCGGGCCTCGTCCCCGGTCAGCCCGCCGACGTCGGCGCGGTGGCCGGGCAGCAAGCCGATGCCGCCGCGCCGGCCGCGCTCGGTGAACACCGGGACGCCGGCCGCGGCGAGCGACTCCACGTCGCGGTAGATGGTGCGGACGGACACCTCCAGGCGCTCCGCCAGTTCCGTGGCGGGCATCCGGCCGCGGGTCTGCAGCAGCACGAGGATCGAGAGCAGCCGGTCGGCCTTCATGGCAGCAGAATCGCAGCAATCATGACGGCCGTTGTCAGGCTTTACCCGGAGATTGCCCGCTCGATACGAAATTCCGTTCGATTACCGGGAGTTGACCCGCCGTACGCGAGCGGCCCGGGGAGCCGGCGCAGCCCCCCGGGCCGAACCCGCCCGGCCCCGAAGGCCGTTACTCGCGCTCGACCTGCGTGTTCGCCATGCTCGGGTAACGGTCCCCGGCCACCTCGCCGGCCACCGGCTCCAGCAGCGCCAGTTCGGCGGGGCGGAGCTCCAGCGTCGCGGCGGCGGTGTTCTCCGCGAGCCGGGTGCGCTTGCGGGTGCCGGGGATCGGCACGACGGTGAGCCCGTGCACCTGCGCCCGCTGGTGCACCCAGGCCAGCGCGACCTGGGCCGGCGTCACCCCGCGGTCCGCCGCGATCCGCCGCACCGGCTCCAGCAGGGCGTCGTTGGCCTTCGCGTTGGCGCCGGTGAAGCGCGGCTGGGTGCGCCGGAAGTCGTCGGCCGGGAGCTGCTCGGCGTCCTGGAAGGAGCCGGTCAGGAAACCCCGGCCGAGCGGCGAGTACGGCACGAACGCGACGCCCAGCCCGGCCGCGGCCGGCACCACCGAGCGCTCGACGTCGCGGGAGAACACCGACCACTCGGACTGCACCGCGGCGATCGGGTGGACGGCGTGCGCCTCGCGCAGCTCGGCCCCGGTCACCTCGGAGAGCCCGAGGTGGCGCACCTTGCCGGCCCGCACCAACTCGGCCATGGCGCCCACGGATTCGGCGAGCGGCACGGCCGGGTCGCGGCGGTGCATGTAGTAGAGGTCGATGACGTCGACACCCAGCCGGCGCAGCGAGGCGTCGACCGCGGCCCGGATGTACTCGGGGTCGTTGCGGACGGCCCGGTAGCCCGGGTCCTCCGCCCTGCGCTCGATGGCGAACTTGGTGGCGATC
This sequence comes from Kitasatospora sp. NPDC059722, assembly GCF_042733235.1. Classification (NCBI taxonomy): domain Bacteria; kingdom Bacillati; phylum Actinomycetota; class Actinomycetes; order Kitasatosporales; family Streptomycetaceae; genus Kitasatospora; species Kitasatospora sp. NPDC059722. Next base: position 188,176 of record NZ_JBHWGD010000003.1, on the reverse strand, counting down.
ACCACCCGGTCGCGGTTGGCCCGGACGAACGGGCCGATCAGCTCCTCGTTGTGGCCGGAGCCGTACATGTCGGCCGTGTCGAACAGGGTGACGCCGGCCTCCAGGGCGGCGTCCAGGGTGGCCAGCGACTCGGTCGTGTCGGTCGGGCCGTAGAACTCGCTCATGCCCATGCAGCCGAGGCCCTGGACACCGACGAGCGGGCCGTCGGCGCCGAGTCGGGCGGTGGGGAGTGCGGGGTGCGTCATGCTCGCTGCTCTTCCTCTGCTCGGTAGTACTGGCACTGGACGGGTGCGCCGGAGGCGTCGGCGATCTTCCCCGCGTAGAGATCGATCTTGTAGTCGAGGACGGCGAGAGTGGCCTGGAGGTCGGCGATCCGCTGGCGGACCTCCTCGCGCTGCGTCACCAGCAGCTGCCGCCGGCCCTCGTACGTCCGCTCGCCCTCGCGGGCCATGTCGACGTACCGGAGCATGTCCGCCACCGACATGCCGGTCAGCCGCAGCCGGCCGAGGAAGGCCAGCCGGTGCAGGTCGGCGTCGCAGTAGCGGCGCTGGCCGCCGACCGCGCGGTCGACCGGGTCGAGCAGGCCGATCCGCTCGTACCAGCGCAGGGTGTGCGTGGTCAGTCCACTGGCCGCCGAGACCTCGCTGATGGTGTGCCGCGGAGTCCGGTCCGGATCGCCGACCGGCCGGCCGAACACCTCGGAACAGCTCCGCAGATCGACCTCGACGGGTGCGAGTGTGGCCATGACCGATACCCCCTGTGCCGTGATGACGACGACGCTACCTAGTTGGAGTGCACTCCAAGCAAGCCTCACAACCGGGTGGTCCCGCCACCCGCTTTCGGGCCCCGTTAGAGTCGGGCCCATGGAGAGCTTGCGGATGATCGAGAACTGGCCCGTCCCCCACGCCGCCGCGGCGGTCGTCCGGGGCTCGGACGGAGCGGTGCTGGGCTCGCACGGACCGCAGCAGCACCTGTTCCCGCTCGCGTCGGTGACCAAGCTGCTCACCTCCTACGCCGCGCTGGTCGCCGTGGAGGAGGGCGTCTTCGAGCTCGACGACCCGGCCGGCCCGCCCGGTTCGACCGTCCGCCACCTGCTCGCCCACACCTCCGGCCTCGGCTTCGACGAGGACCGGGTGTTCGGCGAGCCGGGCAAGCGCCGCCTCTACTCCAACGCCGGCTTCGACGCGCTGGCGAACGCCCTCGCCACGGCCGCCGGGATCGAGTTCTCGCGTTACGCCGCCGAGGCCGTGTTCGAGCCGCTGGGCATGCACGACACCCTGGTCAACACCGCCCACAAGTCCCCGGCCGGCGCCGGCGGCCTGTCCACGCTCGCCGACCTCACCCGGTTCGCCGCCGAGCTGCAGTCCCCCAAGCTGCTCGACCCGTCCACCGTCCACCGGGCCACCCGCGAGGTCGCCTTCCCCGGCACCAGCGGCGTGCTGCCCGGCTACGGCCACCGCCGCCCCAACGACTGGGGCCTCGGCTTCGAGATCCGCGACGGCAAGACCCCGCACTGGACGGGCACCGCCAACTCCCCCGCGACCTTCGGCCACTTCGGCCAGTCCGGCACCTTCCTGTGGGTCGACCCGGCGGCCGGGGCCGCCTGCATCGCCCTCACCGACCGCGACTTCGGCCCCTGGGCGGCCGAGGCCTGGCCGCAGCTGTCCGACGCGGTGCTGGCCGAACTGCCGGTGCTGGCCTAGCTGCCGGGGCTGGCCTAGCTGCGGGGGCTGGCCGGCCGAGTCAGCCGTACGAGACCGGCGAGTGCATCTCCCACAGCAGGAGTTCGGCGCCGGTCCCACCGGCCGACGGGTCCGCGAACGCGTCACCGGTGATCCGCACGCTGTCCCCCGGCACCATCGAACGCCCCTCGCCCTTGGGGCCCGGCACCGTCCGGTAGCCCAGCGCGCCGGCCGTCAGATGCGCGTAGCGCCAAGCCGCGGAGGGCAGTCGGGGCAGCGGCTGCCACGGCCCCGCGGTCGCCAGCCAGAGCGCGGCGTCGCTGCGCCGCAGCCGCAGGACGTCCGCCCCGGCGTCGCGCTCCAGCCCGGAGGCCAGCAGCGTCAACCCGCCCGCGGCCGCTTCCACCCGGCGCAGCCCGTACGCCGGGGGCGCGTCGAACGCGTCCGGCTGGAGCCACATCTGGACGAACCGGACCGGCCCCTCGGCACCGCCGACGTTGCGCTCGGTGTGGGTCACGCCCGAGCCCGCGCTCAGGTGCTGGAGCATCCCCGGGCGCACGACGCCGCTGTGGCCGTGCGAATCCCGGTGCGCCAGCGCGCCCTCCAGGACCCAGGTGAGGATCTCGGTGTCCCGGTGCTTGTGCTCGTCGAACCCGGCCCCTGGCGCGAGGAGTTCCTCGTTGCAGGCGAGCAGCGCGCCGAAGTGCGTGTTCTTCGGGTCGTAGTGCCCCGAGAAGGAGAACGCGTGCCTGGTCTCGACGCCCTCGGCCGGGGTGGAGAGGTAGCGCTCGGCGGTGCGGCGGTGGTCCGTGCGGGGGCGGGCGGGGGCGTCGGTCACGGCCCCACCGTAACCGGTGTGACGGGTGCCACCGCGGCGCTCCGCCGGGGGGTGTGCACGAGCAGTGACTCACGTGAGGCAGTCTTGTCCTTGTGCCAGCCGCTTCCTCAGACGCCACCAGCGACCCCACCGAGAATCCCGCGCCGGGCGGGAAGGCCCCGGCCTCCGCACCGGGCCGCCACCGCCCCGGCCGCTCCGCGCCGCGCCTGACCCCGCAGGAGCGCAGAAACGCCGCGGACCGCGCCGAGCGCCGGGCCGCGACGCTCAAGCGGCTGGAGAAGTCCTCGGGCAAGCTGGCCAGCGCCGCGATCGCGCGGATGGACGACCAGCTCGGCTGGTACCGGCGGATGCCGCCGGAGCACCGCTCCTGGATCGGTCTGGTCGCCCAGGCGGGCATCGCCGCCTTCACCGAGTGGTACCGCCAGCCGGAGGCCGCGCAGGCGATCTCCACCGACGTCTTCGGCACCGCCCCGCGCGAGCTGACCAGGGCGATCACGCTGCGCCAGACCGTCGAGCTGATCCGCACCACGATCGAGGTGATGGAGGAGGCCATCGAGGAGGTGGCCGCCCCCGGCGACGAGGCGGACATGCGCGAGTCCGTGCTGGTCTACGCCCGGGAGATCGCCTTCGCCACCGCCCAGGTCTACGCCCAGGCGGCCGAGGCGCGCGGCGCCTGGGACGCCCGGCTGGAGGCGCTGGTCGTCAACTCGCTGCTCTCCGGCGATGCGGACGAGGGAGTGCTCTCGCGCGCCGCGGCGCTCGGCTGGGGCCAGCCGAGCCAGGTCCGGGTGGTGATGGGCAGCGCCCCGGACGGCGACAGCGAGCTGGTCGTCGAGGCGATCCGCCGGGCCGCCCGCTACGCCAAGCTGAACGTGCTGACGGGCGTCCTGGGCAAGCGCCTGGTGGTCGTGGTGGGCGGCGACAAGGAGCCGGTGCACGCGGCCCGGGCGCTGATCGGCCAGTTCGCGCCGGGCCCGGTCGTGGTCGGCCCGACCGTGCCCGACCTGCTCTCGGCCACCCGTTCGGCGCACGCCGCCGCGGCCGGCCTGCGGGCCTGCGCCGCCTGGCCGGACGCCCCCCGCCCGGTGCTGGCCGACGACCTGCTGCCCGAACGCGCGCTCGCCGGCGACGAGGCGGCCCGCCGCCAGCTGGTGGAGGAGATCTACACACCGCTCGACGAGGCGGGCTCGGCCCTGCTGGAGACGCTGAGCGTCTACCTGGAGCAGGCCTCCTCGCTGGAGGGCGCCGCCCGGATGCTCTTCGTCCACCCGAACACGGTGCGCTACCGGCTCCGACGTGTGACCGACGTCACGGGCTACGCGCCATCGGACGTTCGATCGGCGTTCACGCTGCGGATCGCCCTGGCCCTCGGCCGACTGACGTCCGTCGGCGAGCAGGGCTGACCAGGATGTAGGGAACTTACAATCCCGGATGGTTTTCTTCGTTACCGTCGCCTACCCGCCCCCGGGCGCCTGGCGAGAGAGGGTTGAACCGTGCTCGTAATCGTCGCCCCTGGACAGGGTGCCCAGACCCCCGGTTTCCTCAGCCCCTGGCTGGAGGTCGACGGTGTCGCCGACCGCCTGAGCGGCTGGTCGGAGGTCGCCGGACTCGACCTCCTGCACGCCGGCACGGAGGCTTCCGCGGAGGAGATCAAGGACACCGCCGTCGCCCAGCCGCTGCTGGTCGCCGCCGGCCTGGTCACCGCCCGCGCGCTCTTCCCCGACGAGACCGCCGCCCGTTCCCTGGTCGGCGCCGTGGCCGGCCACAGCGTCGGTGAGATCACCGCCGCCGCCGGCGCCGGTGTGCTCGGCGCCCACGACGCGCTGACCTTCGTCCGGGAGCGCAGCCGCGCGATGGCCGAGGCCGCCGCCGTCACCGAGACCGGCATGACCGCCGTCCTCGGCGGCGACCCGGAGGCCGTCGCGGCCAAGCTGACCGAGCACGGCCTGACCCCGGCCAACAACAACGGCGGCGGCCAGATCGTCGCTGCCGGCACGCTCGCCCAGCTGGAGGCGCTGAAGGCGGACCCGCCGACCGGCGCCCGGCTGATCCCGCTGAAGGTGGCGGGCGCCTTCCACACCGAGCACATGGCCCCGGGCGTCGAGCGGCTGGCGAAGCTGGCCCCGACCCTGACCGTGGCCGATCCGCAGGTGCGCTACGTCTCCAACCGGGACGGCGCGGTGGTCTCCTCCGGCACCGAGGTGCTGGAGCGTCTGGTGTCGCAGGTCTCCAACCCGGTCCGCTGGGACCTCTGCATGGAGACGCTGGCCGCGCTGGGCGCGACCGCCGTGATCGAGCTGGCCCCCGCGGGCACGCTCACCGGCCTGGTCAAGCGCAACCTCAAGGGTGTGGCGACGCTCGCCCTCAAGACCCCCGCCGACCTCGACAAGGCTCGCGAGCTGATCGCGGAGCACGGCGGTAAGGACCAGGAGAGCCAGGCATGAGTGAGCGCAGCGAACGAATGATCGGCAGGTGCGCATCTTGCGAAGCGACCGCCGAGCGCAGCGAGGTGGCCGCATGAGCAAGCCGCAGATTCGTCCTTCGACCGGGGCCGAGTACTCACGGATCCACGGCGTGGGCGGCTACCGTCCCGTCCGCGTGATCCCGAACTCCGAGGTCCTGGAGTGGATCGAGTCCTCGGACGAGTGGATCCGCACCCGCAGCGGCATCGCCGAGCGCCGTTGGGCCGGTCCGGAGGAGAGCGTCGCCGAGATGTCGGTGCAGGCCGCCGGCAAGGCCATCGCCCAGGCCGGGATCGCCCCCGACCAGATCGGCGGCGTCATCGTCGCGACCGTCTCGCACCTCAAGCAGACCCCCGCGATCGCCACCGAGATCGCCGAGCGCCTGGGCTGCGGCACCGCCCCGGCCTTCGACATCTCGGCCGCCTGCGCCGGCTTCGGCTACGGCCTGGGCCTGGCCGACGGCATGATCCGCGGCGGCAGCGCCGAGTACGTGCTGGTGATCGGCGTCGAGCGGCTGAGCGACCTGACCGACCAGTCGGACCGCTCGACCGCGTTCATCTTCGGCGACGGCGCCGGCGCCGCGATCGTCGGCCCCTCCGACACCCCCGGCATCGGCAAGGTGATCTGGGGCTCGGACGGCTCGCAGAAGGACGTCATCTCGCAGACCCAGGCCTGGGACACCGCGTTCGCCAAGCCCGACGCCGTCAACGGCGCGGGTGAGGAGGCCAAGTGGCCGGCCCTGCGGATGGAGGGCCAGACGGTCTTCCGCTGGGCCGTCTGGGAGATGGCCAAGGTGGCCCAGCAGGCGCTGGACGCCGCCGGCATCACCGCCGACCAGCTCGGCGCCTTCATCCCGCACCAGGCCAACATGCGCATCACCGATGCCATGATCAAGGCCCTCAAGCTGCCCGACTCGGTGCCGGTCGCCCGCGACATCACCGAAACCGGGAACACCTCGGCGGCCTCCATCCCGTTGGCGATGGAGCGCATGCTGGAGAGCGGCGAGGCCCGCAGCGGAGACCTCGCGCTGATCATCGGGTTCGGGGCGGGTCTCGTGTACGCCGCGGCAGTCGTTACGCTCCCCTAGGCGCGTTTCGCCCCACTCATCCGCAAGCCTGCGTCCGTCCGCCGGTCGGACGCGTTCAACACCGAAGAGGAGCAGCCAGTATGGCTATGGACAAGGCCGAGGTCCTGGAAGGTCTCGCCGAGATCGTCAACGAGATCGCCGGCATCCCGACCGAGGACGTCCAGATCGACAAGTCGTTCACCGACGACCTGGACGTCGACTCGCTCTCCATGGTCGAGGTCGTCGTGGCCGCCGAGGAGCGCTTCGACGTCAAGATCCCGGACGACGAGGTCAAGAACCTGAAGACCGTCGGCGACGCCGTCGAGTACATCGTCACCAACGCCGCCTGAGCGGTCGCGTGATCGTCGGTCGGCTCGCCGAGTCGGCCGACCCGCCCGGCGGGGCCCCCCCCCCCCGGGGCCCCCCCGGCCCCCCCCCCCCCCGGCCGCCCCCCCCCCGGGCCCCACCCCCCGGCTCGCCGCCGACCCCGCACCAACGTGAGAGAAGAAGAACCAGTGACCGCTGAAAACCGTACCGTGGTCGTCACGGGTATCGGCGCCTTCACGCCGCTGGGCGGCGACGCCGCCACCACCTGGGAGAACCTGGTGGCGGGCCGTTCCGGAGTGTCGGCCCTGACCGAGGAGTGGGCCGCGGACCTGCCCGTCCGCATCGCCGCCCGCACCGCGGTCGACCCCGGCGAGATCCTGCCCCGCCCGCTGGCCCGCAAGCTGGACCGCTCGGCGCAGTTCGCGCTGATCGCCGCCCGCGAGGCCTGGGCCGACGCCGGCTACGAGACCCCGGCCACCGACGAGTCCTCCAAGCTCGCCCCCGAGCGCCTCGGCGCGGTCATCGCCTCCGGCATCGGCGGCGTGACCACCCTCCTCGACCAGTACGACGTACTGAAGGAGAAGGGCTCCCGCAAGGTCTCCCCGCACACCGTCCCGATGCTGATGCCCAACTCCCCGGCGGCCAACGTCGGCCTGGAGGTCGGCGCCCGCGCGGGTGTGCACACCCCCGTCTCCGCCTGCGCCTCCGGCGCCGAGGCGATCGGCTACGCGATCGAGATGATCCGCAGCGGCCGCGCCGACGTCGTGGTGGCCGGCGGCACCGAGGCCGCGATCCACCCGCTGCCGATCGCCGCGTTCGCCAACATGATGGCGATGTCCAAGAACAACGACGATCCCGAGCGCGCCTCGCGCCCGTACGACAAGGGCCGCGACGGCTTCGTCCTCGGCGAGGGCGCCGGCGTCGTCGTGCTGGAGTCGGTCGAGCACGCCGAGGCCCGCGGGGCCCGGATCTACTGCGAGGCCGTGGGCCAGGGCCTGTCCTCGGACGCCCACCACATCGCCCAGCCCGAGCCGACCGGCGCTGGCGTGGCCCGCGCGCTGGCCGACCTGTTCGACCGCAACACCCTCGACAAGGCCGAGATCGTGCACGTCAACGCGCACGCCACCTCGACCCCGCAGGGCGACACCGCCGAGCTGAAGGCGCTGCGCAAGGAGCTCGGCGAGCACCTGGACCACATCGCCGTCTCGGCCACCAAGTCGATGACCGGCCACCTGCTGGGCGGCGCCGGCGGCATCGAGACCGTCGCCACCGTGCTGGCCCTCTACAACCGGCTCGCCCCGCCGACCATCAACGTCGAGGAGCTCGACGACGACGTGGACGCGGACATCGTGCGCGACGAGGCCCGCGCGCTGCCCGCCGAGGGCCGGATCGCGGCGCTGAACAACTCGTTCGGCTTCGGCGGCCACAACGTGGTGCTGGCCTTCCGCACCCGCTGACCCGCCCGTACGTCCGGAAGGGGCCGGCGCTCTTCGTGAGCGCCGGCCCCTTCCGTCGTTCCGGGGGTGCGTGCCGGAGGTCAGACCACCTGGTGCAGCCAGCGCACCGGCGCGCCCTCACCGGCGTACCGGAACGGCTCCAGCTCGTCGTCCCAGGGCTTGCCGAGCAGCCGGGAGATCTCGGCCTCCAGGTCGGCCCCCTCGCTGCGGGCGCGCAGCAGGACGGCGCGCAGCCGGTCCTCGGGGATCAGGATGTCCCCGTGGATGCCCGTGACGGCGTGGAAGATGCCGAGCGAGGGCGTGCTGCTGTAGCGCTCGCCCTCCGCCGTGGCGCAGGGCTCGCTGGTGACCTCGTACCGCATCAGCTGCCAGCCGCGCAGCGCGGAGGCGAGCTTCGAGGCCGTACCGGGCTCACCCTGCCAGGAGAGCTCGGCGCGCCAGTGTCCGGGTGCGACCGGCTGGCGGATCCAGTCCAGGCTCACCCGCACACCGAGCACTCCCGCGACGGCCCACTCGACGTGCGGGCACAGCGCGCGGGGCGCGGAGTGGATGTAGAGAACTCCACGTGTCGTCACCGGGACCTCCAGGCTGTGGACGAGGGTCGCCTTCCCCAGCTGCCTCGTGCCTGCAGTTGATCCACAGTTACCCACGTTTGCCGACATTAAGCCACTAAATTGAGCAAAACGGACAGGCTTTCGCTCAATGCTAGTCGAATCCTCAACGAGGTCTACCCCTCGGCCGGATCTCTCCCCCGAACGGCCCCATCGCCAGGCGGGACCACCGTACCGCGCCGCCCTGCACGATGGATGACGTGCTTTCGGATCCGGCCGGAATACGGTAGTGCGACGACCCTCCCTGCGCCGTGCATGCAAACCGCCCCGCGCGCCCGGGGCGGGCGGCGGGGCGGTCGGATTCCCTGATGACGGGTCAGGCGCCCAGGCGGACGACCATCTTGCCGGTGTTGGCGCCGCGCAGCAGGTCGATGAAGGCCTCCACCGCGTTCTCGAAGCCGTCCACCACGGTTTCGTCGGAACGGAGTTCACCGGCCGCGAGCCAGCCCGCGACCTCGCCGACGAACTGCGGCTGGAGCGCGGCGTGGTCGCCGACCAGCATGCCCTCCAGGCGCAGCCGCTTGCCGATCGCGAGCGCGAGGTTGCGCGGGGCGGCGGGCGCGGTGGTGTCGTTGTACTGGGCGATGGCGCCGCAGAGCACCGCGCGGCCGTGCACGCCGAGCGCGCCGATCGCGGCCTCCAGGTGGTCGCCACCGACGTTGTCGAAGTAGAGGTCGATGCCCTCCGGGGCGACCTTGGCGAGCTGCTCGGAGACCGGGCCGTCCTTGTAGTTGAAGGCGGCGTCGAAGCCGTACTCGTCCACCAGCTTGGCGACCTTCTCCGCGGAGCCGGCCGAGCCGACCACCAGGGAGGCGCCCTTGAGCCGGGCGATCTGGCCGACCAGCGAGCCGACCGCGCCGGCCGCGCCGGAGACGAAGACCTTGTCCCCCTCCTTGAGGGCGCCCACGGCGAGCAGGCCCGCGTAGGCGGTCAGGCCGGGCATGCCGAGCACGCCGAGGTAGGCGGAGAGCGGGGCGGCGGCGGCGTCGACCTTGACGGCGCGCTTGGCGTCGACGGTCGCGTACTCGCGCCAGCCGAGGCCGTGCAGCACGGCGTCGCCGGGGGCGAAGCCCTCGGCCTCCGAGGCGACGACGTAGCCGACGGCGCCGCCGTCCATGGCCTCGCCCAGCCGGAACGGCGGCAGGTAGGACTTCACGTCGTTCATCCGGCCGCGCATGTACGGGTCGACCGAGAGGAAGGCGTTGCGGACCAGGATCTCGCCCGGGCCGGGGGTGCGGACCGGGGCCTCGACGAGGGCGAAGTCGGCCGGGACCGGCCAGCCCTGCGGACGCGCGGCGAGGTGCCACTCACGGGCGGTGGTCGGCGCTGCCTGCTCTGCCATCGGATTGTTCCTTTGTTCCTGGGAGTGATCGGCGGTGTCTCACACATGAAATGTTGAGTGAATGAAGTAACGATGGACATGAAAGGTTCAGGTTGTCAACTTTTCAGGTAGACTGTGCCCCATGGAGACGCAGCCGACCGCGGCCGCCACGCCGCAGCAGCCCGACGAGATCACCCGCGAGGTCGTCGACCTCATGGCCAACCTGGTCGCGCTCTTCCACCGCGAGTACGAGGACGCCGCGGCCGCCCGGTCGCTCACCGGGGCCCAGGCCAAGGTGCTCGCCCTCCTGCGCCGGGGGCCGATGCCGATGCGGCAGATCGCCCAGACGCTCAGCTGTGAGCCGTCGAACATCACCGGCATCGTCGACCGCCTGGAGTCCCGCGGCTTCGTGACCAGAGAGGCCGACCGGCAGGACCGCCGGGTCAAGCTGGTCGCCGCCACCGACAGCGGCGCCGCCGCCTCCGAGGAGTTGCGCGAGTCGCTGAACTTCGCCCGCGAGCCGCTGGCCGCGCTCGGCCAGGACGAGCGGACGGTCCTGCGCGACCTGCTCCGACGGATGCTCACGGGCGCCTCCGGGCCCGGAGCGTGACCAGCATCACAGGCGCGGGCGCCGAACCCGGACCTTCACCGAGGTAACCGAACGCCTTCCCGAAACGTCTAATGTTCGAACACCGAACAGCAACAGACGAAGACGGGGGGACCGCGACGATGAGCAGCAGCTCGCCCAGGCGGCGTTTCCTGCGGACCGCCATCGGCCTGGCCGCCGTCCTGGTGCTGTCCGTCGTGGGGGCCGGGGCCTGGTTCTACCACCGGCTCGACCACAACATCACCACGTTCGACGCGGGCGGCGTCGCCACCGAGCGCCCGCCCGCGCCCGCCCCGGCGACGCCGGGCGCCCAGGTGCCGGTCAACGTCCTGCTGCTCGGCTCGGACACCCGGGACGACGGCAACGACGCGCTCGGCGGCGGCGACGAGGGCGTCGGCAACTCGGACACCGCGATCCTGGTGCACATATACGCGGACCACAAGCACGCCGTCGGCGTCTCGATACCCCGGGACACCCTGGTCACGATCCCGTCCTGCAAGCTGCAGGACGGCACCTGGACCAGGCCGCGCAACGACCAGATGTTCAACTCGGCCTTCAGCCTGGGCCAGTTCGCGCACGGCAACCCGGCCTGCACGCAGAACACCGTCGAGAGCCTCACCGGCCTGCGGATCGACCACACCGTCGTGGTCGACTTCAAGGGCGCGGCCGCGATGACCGAGGCCATCGGCGGCGTGGACGCCTGCGTGCCCAACGACGTCGACCAGTACGGCATCCACCTCAAGAAGGGCCTGCAGAAGCTCTCCGGGCAGTCCGCGGTGGACTACCTGAGGACGCGGCACGGCATCGGCGACGGCTCGGACATAGGCCGGATGAAGCGCCAGCAGGCCTTCCTCTCCTCGATGATCAAGAAGGTCCAGGCCCAGGGCTTCTCGCTGCCCACCCTGCTGCCGCTGGCCGACGCGGCCACCAAGTCGCTCACCGTGGACGAGGGCCTCGGCACCGCGATGAAGCTCGTGGACTTCGCCCGGTCCGTCCAGGACATCAAGCTCTCCGACGTCACCTTCGTCACCGCGCCCTGGCGCTTCGCCGGGGAGCGCGTCCGGCTGGTGCAGCCCGACGCGGACACCCTGTGGAAGCTGCTCAAGGAGGACCGCACCCTCGACGGTCAGGGCACCGCGGGCACGGGCGCGGCCACCGCGTCCGCGAGCGCCGGCGCGACGGCGTCCGCCTCCGCCGGGCCGCTCGCGCCCGAGCAGGCCGCGGCGCCGGTCGTCGTGGTCAACGGGGTCGGCACCTCGGGCCTGGCCGGCTCCGGCGCGGCGGCGCTCAAGGCGCGCGGCTTCACGAACGTCACGCTCGGCGCCAACGACCCCGGGCGGCAGACCACCCAGGTCTCCTACGACCCGGCGCTGAAGGCCGCCGCCGATCAGGTGGCCGCCCTCTTCCCGGGGGCCAAGGCCGTCGAGGAACCCGGCAGCGGGGCGGTCACCGTCACCCTCGGCCGCGACTACCAGCCGGCCGGCACCCAGATCAACGACCTGGGCGCGAGCCCGAGTCCGACCGCGACGGTGCCTGGCGGGATCCCGACGGGCATAGCGGAGAACGAGCGCAACGCCGACACCGACCCCTGCACGAACCTCACGTTCGGGTAGGACGCCGGGCAGGGCTCAGACCGGGTCCGGCAGGCCCGTGACGACGGCCGTCAGACGGGTGCCGCGGGGGAACTCCCCCTCGGCGGCCAGGTCGTGGAGGGCGGCCAGGAGCTTCGCGACGTACCGGCGCTCCAGCGCGACGCCGTGTCGGCGCTCGAACCGCTCGGCGAAGGCGGCGAGTTCGGGCCGGACCTTGCCGTAGCCGCCGCCGTGGTGGGCGTGGTCGATCCGCCAGTTGCCGAACTCCCGCCCGTACGCGGCCCGGTGGAGCCGCGCGACCTCGTCCTCCAGGTAACCCGCGCCGCCGCGCAGCACCGCCACGCCGAGCGCCCGGGCACCGGACGGCAGGCCCGCCGCGATCCCGGCCAGCGTGCCGCCGGTGCCGACCGGACAGCAGACGACGTCACGGGCGCCGAGGTCGGTCAGCTCGGCCGGGATCGCCGCCGCGCCGATCGCGGCGAGCGCGTTGGAACCGCCCTCGGGGAGCACCAGGCACGGGCCCCACCGCCGTTGCAGCGCCGCCCGGCCCTCCGCATCGGCGGAGCCACTGCGGCCGGTCGCCTCGCGGTACTCCGTGCGGGACAGGAAGGCGAGCTCCATCCCGGCCGCCTCGGCCGCCCGCAGCGACCAGTTGCGCGGCCGGCCGGCCAGCTCGTCGCCGCGGACGAGTCCGACGCTCTCCAGCCCCAGCGCCGCGGCGGCCACCGCGACCGCGCGCAGGTGCGTGGAGTACGCGCCGCCGAAGGTGAGCAGCCGGGTGTGGCCCTGCTCGAGCGCCGCCGCCAGGTTGGGCCCGAGCTTGCGCCACTTGTTGCCGGGGACGGCCGGGTGCAGGAGGTCGTCCCGCTTGAGCCGGAGCTCGACCCCGGCCCGGGCGAGCGCCTCGTCGGTGCAGTCCACCAGCGGGGTCGGCAGCAGAGCGGGTTCGAGCACCGTCCCAGGTTACCGAGGCGGCGTCGGCGTCAGCAGGCCCAGGTTGTAGCCGGCGGCGACGGCGGACGCGCGGTCCTTGACGTCGAGCTTCGTGTAGATGTGGATGAGGTGGGTCTTCACCGTCGCCTCGCTGATGAACAGCCGGGCCGCGGCCTCCCGGTTGGTCGCGCCGGAGGCGACCAGCTCCAGCACCTCCACCTCGCGCGGACTGAGCGCCTCCCGGACCGGCTCGCGGACCTGGCCGAGCAGTTTGGCGGCGACCGTCGGCGCGATCACCGAGGCGCCGCGGGCGGCCTCCCGGACGGCGTGGAAGAGCTCCTCGCGGGCCGCGTCCTTGAGCAGGTAGCCGGTGGCGCCGGCCCGGACGGCGGGCAGCACGTCCGCGTCGGTGTCGTACGTCGTGAGCACCAGCACCCGGCTGGTCAGGCCGCGCTCGGCCATCGTGCGGATCGTCGTGACGCCGTCCATCCGCGGCATCCGCAGGTCCATCAGCACGACGTCCGGGAGCAGCGCGGCGATCAGCGGCAGCGCCTCCGCGCCGTCGCCGGCCTCGCCGACCACCTCGAAGCCGGGGGCGGCGGTGAACATGCCGCGCAGCCCGTCCCTGACCACCGGGTGGTCGTCGACCAGCAGCAGCCTGATCGGTGCCTCGTTCACGAAGGTCCCCCTCATTCCTCGATGCCGATCGCCGGCAGGGTCGCGGTCACCGTGGTGCCGGCGCCCGGTTCGGTCTCCAGGTCGAGCCGGCCCGCGAGGCGCTCGGCGCGGCGGCGCATCACGGCGAGACCGTAGCCGCCGCCGGTGGCCCGGGAGGCCGGTTCGGCGGCCGGGTCGAAGCCGACGCCGTCGTCCCGGACGTCCAGGGTGACGAGGCCGGGCATGTAGGAGAGCGTCAGTCCGACCCGGCCCGCCCGCGCGTACTTGGCGGCGTTGGCGAGCGACTCCTGGGCGATCCGCAGCAGCGTCACCTCGACCTCGGGGTGCAGCGGGCGGGCCTCGCCGGTGACGGTCAGCCCGGCGGTCGTGCCGTTGCGCTCCTGCCACTGCTCGGCGAGCTCGGCCAGCGCCTCCGGCAGGGCGGCGCGCTCCAGTTCCAGCGGGCGCAGCGCGTGGACGGCCCGGCGGGCCTGGGTGAGGCTCTCGCGGGCGAGGCCGGCCGCGTTGTCGAGGTGGCGGCGCCACTGCTCGACCGGGGTGTCCTGCTCGCGGGCCAGGTCGGCGGCCTGGAGCTGGGTGACGATGCCGGCCAGGCCCTGGGCGACGGTGTCGTGCAGTTCGCGGGCGAGCCGGCGGCGCTCGTCGGCGGCCCCGGCCTCGCGGGCCTGGACCAGGAGCTGGGCGTGCAGTCCGGCGTTCTCGGCGAGCATCTCGGTCAGCAGCCGGTTGGCCTCGGCGAGTTCGGCGTTGGCGGCCTTGCGGCGCAGGCTCAGCCGGTCGGTGACCTCGCTGAGCGCGAGGATCACGCCGACGACCACCAGGTTGAAGGCCATGACCGCGAGGAGCCCGCCGACCTGGGCGGCGCCGGCGGGCAGCACCCCGCCGGTCTGGGAGAGCGCGCTCGGCACGGTGGTGGCCGCCGCGCCGGCGATCCGGGCCCGGCCGCGCAGGTACCGGGCGGCGTGCAGGTAGCCGGTGAAGGCGAAGAACCCGAAGTACGGGTTGTCCAGCACCAGGACGGTGATCAGCACCAGCAGGACGGCGAAGTGGGCACCGGCCCAGCGGGCGCGCCCGTCCGGGAGCGGCCGGCGGTCGAGGGCGGAGCGCAGCACCAGCCACAGGAACGCGGCGGCCGCCGCCGGGAGGGTGGCGGCGGCGGAGCGCGCGGTCGGGACCGGGACCAGGAGGGCCAGCGCGAGGGCGATCAGCAGGGCGACGTAGCACAGCGGGCCGATCAGCCGGTCCAGGCGGTGCTGCCAGTCGCCGAGGGTGTTCTCGTCCGCGGCCGGCTCCTTGATCATTCCCACCGGAACAGCTTGGCAGCGGCGGCGCCCGCGAGCACCGCGTACGCGGCGAGTGTGAGCAGGCCCACGGCGTGCGGGAAGTTTCCGTTCCAGGAGTCCTGGAGGGCCTGGACGGCGGCGCCGCTCGGGGTGAAGTCGCCGATCCGGTCGAGCAGCGCGGGCGACATGTCGCGGGGCAGCCAGATCCCGGAGAAGAACATCATCGGGAAGAAGGCGAGGGCGCCGACCGCGTTGCCGGCCTTGGCCGAGGGGACGAACGAGGCGATCAGCAGGCCGACCGACATCATCGCGGCGGCGGCGAGCACGAAGGCCAGCAGGAAGCCCAGCGGCTGGCGCGGCAGCGGCACCCCGAGGGCCAGCCCGCCGAGGACGACCAGCAGCACCGAGACGGTCGCGATGGCGACGTACATCGGCACGAGCGCGCCGAACAGCAGCCCCGGGCGGACCGGGCTGGCCGACATCCGGCGCAGCACGCCGCGCTCGCGGTAGGCGGAGAGCAGCGACGGCAGGCCGTTGAGGCCGAGCAGCAGCAGGGTGAAGACGGCCAGGATCGGCGCGTACAGCTGGATGGTGCTCATGCCGTGCAGGTCGGGCGAGGTGCGGCGCAGGGCCGGGATGCAGCCGAGGACGACCAGCAGCAGGACCGGGAAGGCCAGGCTGAAGAACGCGGTCAGCGGGTCGCGGAGGAACAGGCGGGCCTCGACGGTGGCCAGGCGGCGGACGGCGTGGACGGTGTGGTTCATGGCGGTGGGTCCGTTTCTGGAGTGCGGTGGCTCAGGCGTGGTGGCGGGTGAGGGCGAGGTAGGCGTCGTCGAGGCTGTGCTCGCGGATCCGCAGGCCGGTGACGACGATGCCCTCGCGGGCGAGCAGGCCGGTCACCTCGTCGGCGAAGTCCCCGGTGCCGGTGACCTCGATCCGGCCGTCCCGCTCCTCGACGGCGGTGACCCCGGGCAGGGCGGCCAGCCGGGCGGTGTCCAGCGGCGCGGTGGGACGGAAGCCCAGGGTGCCGCCGGTGCCGGAGCGGGCGACCAGCTCGGCCGGGGTGCCGGCGGCGACGATCCGCCCGCCGTCCAGGACGGCGGCCCGGTCGCAGAGCGCCTCGACCTCGTCCATGAAGTGCGAGACCAGCACCACCGTCACGCCGTTGTCGCGGATCCGGCGGACCAGCTCCCAGGTGTCCCGGCGGCCCTGCGGGTCGAGCGCGGTGGTCAGCTCGTCCAGGAACGCCACCTCCGGGTCGCCGACCAGCGCGAGGGCGATGAACAGCCGCTGGCGCTGGCCGCCGGAGAGCTTGTCGAAGGGCGTCCGGACCTCGCCGGCCAGCCCCCACTCGTCGAGCAGCTCGCGCGGCTCCCGCGGCTTCGGGTAGAGGGCGGCGTACAGCTCCAGCGCCTCGCCGACCCGCAGCGCGCCCTGCAGCTGGGCCTGCTGGAGCTGGATGCCGATCCGGGGGCGCAGCCTGTGCGCGTCGCGGACCGGGTCCAGGCCGAGCACCCGGACGGTCCCGGAGTCGGCCCGGCGCAGGCCCTCGCAGCACTCGACGGCGGTGGTCTTGCCGGCGCCGTTCGGGCCCAGC
This sequence comes from Kitasatospora sp. NPDC059722, assembly GCF_042733235.1. Lineage (NCBI taxonomy): Bacteria > Bacillati > Actinomycetota > Actinomycetes > Kitasatosporales > Streptomycetaceae > Kitasatospora > Kitasatospora sp. NPDC059722. The sequence goes on along the minus strand of NZ_JBHWGD010000003.1, from coordinate 171,722 downwards.
AGGCCGAACACCTCGCCGCGCTCCACGGTGAAGGACACGTCCTCCAGCACCTGGCGCCGCCCGTACGCCTTCCGCAGGCCCGCCACCTCGATCACGGCCATCGTGCCGCTCCCTCCCGTTCGTCCCGGGCGCTCCCCGGCTCACAACGAGCTTCCCGCGCGGGGGCCTTGCGGCGGATCGACCAGCCGGTCCTATCGCTCGGACGATGCGGTGGAGCGCCGATCAACCGATCGGTGGATGGCGGGTGGCGGCGCCGGGGGCGGACAGCACGGAGCCCGGCCGCCGGATCGGCGGCCGGGCTCACGGTCGAGCGGTCGTGCGGTCGTGCGGTCGTGCGGTCGGGTCAGCCCGCCCCGCCGTCCGAGTTCTGGGCGTCTACCGCGCGGCGCAGGGCGCGCCGGATGGGGCCGGTGACGGGGGCCAGCTTGTCGATCCTGGCCCGGAACTCGCGGCGCCGGCGCCACGTCAGGACCGAGCCCAGCCGGGCGCCGTCGGCCAGCGCGACCAGGGCGGCGTCGGCCCGGTCGACCCGGCTGAGCGGGCCCTTCAGCGCCGACGTGATGCCCGAGGCCAACGCCTTGTGCACCCGGGGCTCCGGCAGGGTGACCCGGGCGACCGGGAAGATCCCGAGGACCCGGCGCTTCTCGACCCGGATCCGGCCGTCGGCGGCGAGCCCGTCGCGAACCATGTGCGACGGAAATCCCTGGCGCCCGATCCAGCTCTTCCAGCTGCGCCGGCGTCCCTGGCGAATCTGCTCCAGCAGCCGGGCGGACAGCGGGTCGAGGCCGTCGGCCGCGCCGTCGACGCCGACCGGGTGCCGGCCGTCGTCGCGGATCAGCCCGCGGTGGAGGAGTTCGGTGAGCGCCGCCGCCCGCAGGGCCGGGTCGAGGTTCAGGGTGCCGGTGTGCCGCCCGCGCTCGGGGTCGTAGGCCAGCAGGTACAGCTTCTCCGGGAGGGTGGTGGGCACGTCCATCGTGGGCTCCAGGCTGGGGACGGGTGGGTGGGCCGCCCGGTCAGTCGGCGTCGGGGCCGTCCTCCGGGCTCTCCTTGGGCGGTCGGCCGCGCCGGGGAAGCGTCGCCGCACCGCTGGGCATCCGCCCCGCGTCGGTGAGGGCGCGGCGGAGCAGGAACTCGATCTGTGCATTCGCGCTGCGCAGTTCGTCCGCCGCCCACCGGGCCAGCGCGTCGTGCACCGCCGGGTCCAGGCGCAGCAGGATCTTCTTCCGCTCGGTCGCCAACGCCGCGCCGCTCCTTACTGGTAGAGGGAGCCCGTGTTCACGACCGGCTGGGTGCCGCGGTCTCCGCAGAGCACCACGAGGAGGTTGCTCACCATGGCCGCCTTGCGCTCCTCGTCCAGTTCGACGACGTCGCGCTCGGCCAGCCGGTCCAGGGCCTCCTCGACCATACCGACGGCGCCCTCGACGATCAGCCTGCGCGCGGCCACCACGGCCCCGGCCTGCTGGCGCTGCAGCATCACCTGGGCGACCTCGGGCGCGTACGCGAGCCGGGTGATCCGGGACTCGACGACCCGCACGCCGGCCGACACGACCCGGGCGCCGATCTCGGCGGAGAGCTTGCGGGTGATCTCCTCGGCGCCGTCGCGCAGCGACAACTCGCCCTCGCGGTGGGCGTCGTAGGGGTAGCTGCCGGCGATGTGCCGGACGGCGGTCTCGGTCTGGATGGCGACGAAGTCGGTGTAGTCGTCGACCTCGAACACGGCCTTGGCGGTGTCCTCGACCTGCCAGACCACGACGGCGGCCATCTCGATCGGGTTGCCGTCGGCGTCGTTGACCTTGCTGGTCTCGGTCTCGTGGTTGCGGATCCGGGTGGAGATCCGGCGACGGCTGGTGAAGGGGTTCACCCAGCTCAGGCCCTCGGTGCGGATGGTGCCGCGGTAGTCGCCGAGCAGCTGGACCACCCGGGCCTCGCCGGGCGAGACCACGGTCAGGCCGGCCAGCACCACCAGCGAGGCCAGCGCGAGCACCGGCCCGGCGACCACCAGGGCGGTGCCGAGGCCCTTGGTTCCGCCGGCGATCTGCACGCCGCCGACGATGACCAGGGCGGCGCCCGCGACCAGCCCGAGCAGGCCGGCCCCGAGGACCGGCAGGCCGGCGCGGGGGGTGATGAGGCGTTCGGTGATCTTGGGGACCGGCAGGTCCAGGACGGGGCCGTCTTCGTCGTCGACGTCGACGGGGATGCGCGGTGTGGTCATGGGACCGGCTCCTCCAGCGAGTGATTCCGCCTAGCAATCAAAGTGATATCACTTTTCGCGCAAGCGGGCCAGGGGCCGGAACGGAACGACGGGAGGTGGCGGCCGAGAGACCGCAAACGCGCTGCTCAGGCGCCCGGAACGTCAGCGGAACGTTCCCGGGCCCTTACCGAGCGGGTGAACTTCGGCGTGTAATCACCGCCGGACGGTCGCCGTTCGCCTACAGTTCTCGCAGGTCAGCGACCCCGCGGCCCGATGGGCCGGTCGATCTGGGTGGGGCGGGTGGGACTCGAACCCACGACCAAGGGATTATGAGTCCCCTGCTCTAACCGGCTGAGCTACCGCCCCGGTTCGCCGCGCGCGCCGGTCGTCGGCCACGGCAGCAGCAGACGGCCCCGAAAGGCCGTCCCGGGCAGCATAGCCGGTCGATCACCCGCGGTGCGCGCCGGGGGCGCACATGGGGTGCGCAGGCGTGCACGCGGTTTCCGTGCGGACCAGTCCGGTTGGCACCTGCGGCGGCGGGCGGGCAGCCTGAGCGGGTGACGATGCGTGAGGCGGGAGTGGCGGCGGGCACCGTGCTGGTGCTGCTGGCGGCGGCCGGCTGCACCACGGCGGCCCGGCCCGGCGCCGGCACCCCGACCGTCACCTCGGCCCCGGCCTCGCCCGGCGCCTCGTCCGCCACGTCGGACGGCGCCCACGGCTGGAGCCGCCAGCGCCTCAAGGGCGCGATCGGCAAGCACACCGGGATCACCCGCACCGCCCGGCCCACCGTGCTCAACGGCCTGGTCGGCGCCGTCTTCACCCGCAACGCGGACGGCGACCACTTCTGCACCGCCAGCGTGGTCGACAGCGCCGGCCAGAACCTCGTCGTCACCGCCGCGCACTGCGTCTGGGACCCGAAGCTCGGCCAGCGCAGCGACCTGGTCTTCGTGCCCGGCTACCGCAACGGCGACACCCCGAGCGGCATCTGGCCGCTGGTGGCCGTCACCGTCGACGACGGCTGGAAGGACCACGCCGACCCGGACGTCGACGTCGCCTTCGCCGTCGTCGGGGCCCAGAACGGGCAGCAGGTGCAGCAGGTGCTCGGCGCCAACAAACTGGGCGTCGACCTCGGCTACCAGCTCCCCGTGCGGGTCACCGGCTACCCCGGGACCAGCGACGTCCCGATCACCTGCGCCAACAACACCGTCGAACAGAGCCCCACCCAGCTACGGATCGACTGCCCCGACTACACCGGCGGCACCAGCGGCAGCCCGTGGGTCACCGACTTCGACCCGAGCACCAGGACCGGCACGGTGGTCGGCGTGATCGGCGGCTACCAGGAGGGCGGCGACAACCCCGACATCTCGTACACCAGCTACTTCGGGGACCGCGTCCAGGCGCTCTACGACCGCGCGACCCAGTAGCCGGGCGGGTCCGGGCGCCCCGTCGCGGTGTGATCGAACGACCGGCAGTGGCGCTGCCGCGCGCGGCCTGGTAGATCTTCCTCACGAACGGCGGATCGAAGGACCCGCACCCGCCCCGAGGAACGAGACGGAGCCCCGATGGCCCCCCGCCCGGCACGGCCCGCGCGCGCCGCACGGACGGCCGCGCTGACGGCCCTGCTGCTCGCCGCCGGCACCGCCTGCGCCGGGACGGACCAGGCGCCCACCGCCGAGGTCGCGCAGCAGAGCGCGGCCCGCGACCGCATCGGCACCCTCTCGGTCCGCACCCCGCAGGGCCCGCGGGCCTGCACGGCCAGCGTCGTCCAGAGCCCCGGGCACAACCTGCTGGTGACCGCCGCGCACTGCGTGCACAACCGCAGGGTCGGCCTGCTGGACGGCCTGGTGTTCACCCCGGGCTACCGCAACGGATACTCCCCCTACGGGAGTTGGCCGGTGCAGTCGATCACCGTCGACCCCCGCTGGGCGGACGACGACGATCCCGAGTACGACGTGGCGTTCATCACCGTCCGCCCGGTCGACGGCCGGGAGGTCGAGGACGCCGTCGGCGGCAACCGGCTCGCCACCGGCCAGGGCTTCGGGCTGGACGTGTCGGTCACCGGCTACCCCAACGAGCGCGACGAGCCGATCACCTGCTCGGTCCGGACCCGCTCGCAGAGCCCCACCCAGGAGCGCTTCGACTGCGGCGGCTACACCGACGGCACCAGCGGCAGCCCGTGGGTCACCCCCGGCGGGACGGTCGTCGGCGTCATCGGCGGCTACGAGGAGGGCGGGGACACCCCCGGCACGTCGTACAGCATCACCTTCGACGGCCGGGTCTCCGACCTGTACCAGCAGGCGACCGCCTGACGGCCCGGGGGTGACGGAGCCCGGTGTGACGGAGGCGACACGGGGGCGGGAAACACGAAGGCCCCCCGGTCGTCCGAGGGGCCTTCGCTCTGAGCAGTCACCGGGCGCACCCGGTGCAGCTCCCGCATTTGGACTCGAACCAAAAACCTGCCGGTTAACAGCCGGCTGCTCTGCCAATTGAGCTATGCGGGATCGCGGTACACAACTGCCGTACCACGGACGGAAGAACGGACCCCGAGGGACCGCTTCCGGAGCTCCCCCAATTGGACTCGAACCAATAACCTGCCGATTAACAGTCGGCTGCTCTGCCAATTGAGCTATGGGGGATCGGCTTCCGCTCCGGCCCCCGGTTCCCCGGGCTCCTCGGCGTTCGCTGCGGGACATACATTAGCGCACTCGGGGGGGTGGTCCGCCAATCGCTTTCCCCCGCCGCCCCGGAGCCCCGTGCGGCGTGCCCCGCGCGCGCCGGGCGCACCCCCCGGGGATGCTGGGGACGCGGACGGTTCGCCGTCCCGACGGACGGGTAGGGCAATGCGGCAGAAGGCCGCCAGGAGAGGGTGGAATCCGATCATGTGGAAGCTGTCGTTGGCCGTCGGACTCGCGGCCGGCTACGTCCTTGGCTCCCGGGCCGGGCGCCAACGCTACGACCAGATCGCCAAGGTCACCCGGCAGATCGCCCGGAGCCCCAAGGTCCAGGGCGCGACGGACCGGGCCAGGCAGCAGGCCGGCGCGGTGGCCGGGAAGGCCGCCGGCGCGGTCGCGGACCGGGTCGGCGACCACCTGCCGGCCGCCGTGACCGACCGGGTGCCGTACTTCAACCGGGCCCGCCCGGAGGACGACGGCTGGGGTACCTTCCGGCCGTGACACCCCGGTGAAGCCCCGGGTGTCCGGGGGGCCGAAGACAGGCCCCCCGGGTACCGAACGGGCAAAGGCCTCCCCGGTCCGGACGCGTCCCGGGCCGGGCTGAGGCATGATCTCGACATGGCCATCGTCGCGGGGATAGACAGCTCGACCAGTCGCACCCGGATCGTCGCGTGCGACGCCGAGACCGGTGCCGTGCTGCGCTCCGGGAAGGCTCCGCACCCCGTCCCCGAGGGCACCGAGACCCGGGCCGGCGAGGCCGACCCGCAGGTCTGGCTGCACTCCCTCGGCGACGCGGCCGCCGGCGGCCTGCTGGAGGGCGTCCGCGCGATCGGAGTCAGCGCGCAGCAGCACGGCATGATCGGCCTCGACGCGGGCGGCGTGCTGGTGCGGCCCGCGATCCTCTGGCACGACCCGCGCTCCAGCGGGGCCGCCGCCAAGCTGCTCGACGCCCTCGGCGGCCCGGCCGCCTGGACGGCCGCGATCGGCGCCGTCCCCGGGCCGACGTACACCATCGCCAAGCTGCGCTGGCTGGCCGAGTTCGAGCCCGCCAACGCCCGCCGGGTGGCCGAGGTGCTGCTGCCGCACGACTGGCTGGTCTCCCAGCTGCTCGGCAGCCCCAAGCGCCGCACCACCGACCGGGGCGACGCCTCCGGCACCGGCTACTGGTCCCCGATCACCGGCGAGTACCGGCAGGACCTGGTGAAGCTCGCGCTCGGCCACGAACTGAAGCTGCCCGACGTCCTCGGCCCCGCCGAGCCCGCCGGGCACACCCCCGAGGGCCTGCTGATCTCGGCCGGCACCGGCGACAACATGGCCGCAGCGCTCGGCCTCGGCCTGCGCCCCGGCGACGCGGTGGTCTCGCTGGGCAGCGCCGGGACGATCTTCGCGGTGCACGACCGGGCCGTCGTGGACGCCACCGGGCTGGTCTCCTCCTTCGCCGACGCCACCGGCCACCACCTGCCGATGGTCGCCACCCTGAACGCCGCCCAGGTCCTCCGCTCCACCGCCGCCCTGCTCGGCCAGGACCTCGACGGGCTGAGCGACCTCGCCCTGCACTCCTCCCCCGGCGCGTACGGCCTCGTCCTGCTGCCCTACCTGGACGGCGAGCGGACCCCCGCCCTGCCGCACGCGGCCGGCACCCTGTCCGGCCTGCGGGCCGAGTCGATGGCCCCGCAGCACCTGGCCCGGGCCGCCGTCGAGGGCATGCTCTGCAACATCGCGGACGCCCTGGACGTCCTGCGCGCCCAGGGCGTGGGGATCAAGCGGGTGTTCCTGCTCGGCACCGCCGGGCGGCTGCCCGCCGTCCGGCACGTGGCCCCGCTGGTGTTCGGCGTCCCCGTCGTGATCCCCCCGCCGGGCGCCCACGCCGCCCGCGGGGCCGCCCGGCAGGCCGCCTGGGCGTTGGCCGGCACGCCCGGGCCGCCGCAGTGGGAGCTCGCCGGGGCCGAGACCGTCGAGCCCGAGGGCGACCAGGACCTGGCGATCGGCTCCGCGGTGCTGCGCCAGTACCGGGCCGCCCGGGAGCGGATCCACCCGGAGACGGCCGCCTGAGCCGTCCGGCTCCGCGGATCCGCCCGATGAAGGTGCGTCAGCCCGCCCCCGGTGGCAGCGTGGGACGGGACACGGCCACCCGAGCGAAGGGCGACAGGCACCCATGGCGCTGCACAAGGGGGCCGGCGACGACCGCCGGCTGAGCATCAGCCCGTTCGTGGCCACCGCCGACCCGCTCGGCGCGATGGAGCTGGCGCCGCCGCTGCACCGCCTCGGCGACGGCCCCGTCCCGGCCGACACCGCCTACCAGCTGATCCACGACGAGCTGATGCTGGACGGCAACGCCAGGCTCAACCTGGCCACCTTCGTCACCACCTCGATGGAGGTGCAGGCCACCCGGCTGATGACCGAGTGCCTGGACAAGAACATGATCGACAAGGACGAGTACCCGCAGACCGCCGAACTGGAGCGGCGCTGCGTGGCGATCCTCGCCGACCTGTGGCACGCCCCCGACCCGGACGCCGCCGTCGGCTGCTCCACCACCGGCTCCAGCGAGGCCTGCATGCTGGCCGGCCTCGCGCTCAAGCGCCGCTGGATGCACCGCAACGCCGAGCGCTACGCGGCCGGGGCCCGGCCCAACCTGGTGATGGGCGTCAACGTCCAGGTGTGCTGGGAGAAGTTCTGCACCTTCTGGGAGGTCGAGGCGCGCACCGCCCCGATGGAGGGCGGGCGCTTCCACCTCGACGCCCTGCGCGCGGTCGAGCTGTGCGACGAGGACACCATCGGCGTCGTCGGCGTCCTCGGCTCCACCTTCGACGGCTCCTACGAGCCGGTCGCCGAGATCTGCGCGGCCCTGGACGAGCTCCAGCGGCGCACCGGCCTCGACGTCCCGGTGCACGTGGACGGCGCCTCCGGCGGCATGGTGGCGCCCTTCCTCGACCCCGACCTGGTGTGGGACTTCCGGCTGCCCAGGGTCGCCTCGATCAACACCTCCGGCCACAAGTACGGGCTGGTCTACCCCGGCGTCGGCTGGGCGCTGTGGCGCGACCACGAGGCGCTGCCGCAGGAGCTGGTCTTCCGGGTCAACTACCTCGGCGGCGAGATGCCCACCTTCGCGCTCAACTTCTCCCGGCCCGGCGCCCAGGTGGTCGCGCAGTACTACACCTTCCTGCGGCTCGGCCGGGAGGGCTTCCGGGCCGTCCAGGGCGCGTCCCGGGAGGTCGCGACCTACCTGTCCGGGAGGATCGGCGAGCTCGACGGCTTCCGGCTGCTCACCCGCGGCGACGAGCTGCCGGTGTTCGCCGTCACCACGGACGACGGCGTCCCCTTCGACGTGTTCGACGTGTCCCGGCGCCTGCGCGAGCGCGGCTGGCAGGTGCCCGCGTACACGTTCCCGGCGAACCGGGAGGACCTGTCGGTGCTGCGGGTCGTGTGCCGCAACGGCTTCTCCCGCGACCTCGCCGACCTGCTGCTGGCCGACCTCGGCCGGTTGCTGCCCGAGCTGCGGCGCCAGCCCGTCCCGCTGAAGGAGCTCGGGGTGCCGGCCCGGACGGGGTTCCACCACTGAACCGTCCCCGCCGGACCTCCCAGTGAACGGCCACGACGGGGAGGGCGCCGGAGCGCCCTCCCCGTCGTGCGTCCCGGTACATCCGGGGCAGCCTCCCCCCGCGAGGCTGCCCCGGACGGTGGGGGTACCGGGACCTGGGTGTCGGACGGACGACCGCTGAACGGTCCGTGTCCGAACGAAGCGTCCGGTGGGCGAACCGCACCGGCTAGAGAACTGTGCACGACGGAGACACGATTGTTCGAGCGTCCCCGGGGGTTGTGAGACACTTCGGTCCGTCTCAGCGCCAGGACCTGGGGTTTGGGACGGCCGAAGGTTGAGGTTGGAGAAGCGGAGACACCCGAACGGCCCGGGGTCGGAGCCCCCCTCACCCGGAGCTCCCCCCCGATCGATCCTCCCGATCCACCGTCTCGATTGCATGGAAGGGCCGCATGGGTTCCGCCTGGAAGCAACTGCCCGAGGAGCTGACCGGGCCCGCTCGAAGCCTTGCCGAGGAACTGCGCACGCTCAAGGACGCCGCCGGGCTCTCGCTGTCCGAGCTCGCCACCCGGACCCACTACAGCCGGGCCTCCTGGGAGCGCTGGCTGAACGGCAAGCGGGTCATCACCGAGCAGGCCCTGGACGCGCTGATCGGGGCCGTCGAGTGCGACGGGCCCGCCCTGCGGGCGCTCTGGCAGCAGGCCGTGGCCGGGCCCTCCGGCGCGGAAGCCGGTGCGCAGGACACGGCCGCCGAGGCCGACGCGGACGCGGACGCTCCGCGGGTCGCCGGCGTCCAGGACACCGCCGAACCGGTCGAGGTCCTCCCGGCCGGCGAGCCCGAACCCGCCACGGCCTGGTGGCGGCGCCCCGCCCCGCTGCTGGCCTGCGCGGCCGTGGTGGCCGTCGTCCTGGTCCTGGTGGGCCTGCGGGCGACCCGGCACGACGATCCGTCGACGCCCCTCGCGGACCCCGGCACCTCCTCCGCCCCCGTTACGGTGCCCGCCAAGCCCGTCTCGTCCGACCCCACCTGCCAGGCCATGGGCTGCGCGCACAAGAACCCCAAGGACACCGGCTGCGGCAAGGACGCCCGCACGCTGCAGTCCGACGTCATCGGCAAGGTCGTCATCTACCTCCGCTACAGCCAGAAGTGCCAGGCCGTGTGGGCGGCGATCAACGAAGGCCAGCCGCAGGACTACGCGACCATCACCAGCAGCACCGGTGAGAGCGAGCAGGCGCTGATCCACTACGGCTACGACAACTACTCGCTGATGCTCAGCGCGGCGGACCCGGCCGTCACCTTCCAGGTCTGCGGGCACCAGCCCGAGGGCAACCTGTGCATCGCGCCGATGTCCGACCCGGCGGGCATGGTGGCGTCCACCCCGATCCCGGTCGGACCCGCCTCGCCGCCCCCGGGGGTCGGGGGCACGGCGAGTCCCACGGCCGACGCCACCGCGAGCCCGTCCGCCGCTCCCACGGCCGTGTCGTAGCGGCGCCGCTCAGTCGAGGTACCCGCGCAGCTGCGCGGCGAAGGCGTGCTCGCGGAGCTTGACCAGCGTCTTCGACTCGATCTGGCGGATCCGCTCGCGCGTCACCCCGAACACCGAGCCGATCTCCTCCAGCGTGCGCGGGCGCCCGTCGTCCAGCCCGTAGCGGAGCTGGACCACCTGGCGCTCGCGCTCGCCGAGGGTGGCCAGCACCGCCTCCAGGTGCTGGCGCAGCAGGAGGAAGGTCGCGGACTCGGCGGGCGAGGCGGCGTCGGCGTCCTCGATCAGGTCCCCGAGCGCGACGTCGTCCTCCTCCCCCACCGGGGTGTGCAGCGAGATCGGCTCCTGCGCCAGCCGGAGCAGCTCGCGCACCCGCTCCTCCGTCAGTTCGAGCGCCGTCGCGATGTCGGCCGCGCCCGGCTCGACACCGCGCTCCTGGAGCAGCGCCCGCTGCACCCGGACCACCCGGTTGATCAGCTCGACCACGTGCACCGGCACCCGGATCGTCCGGGCCTGGTCGGCCAGGGCCCGGCTCATCGCCTGCCGGATCCACCAGGTGGCGTAGGTGGAGAACTTGTAGCCGCGCGCGTAGTCGAACTTCTCCACCGCCCGGATCAGGCCGAGGTTGCCCTCCTGGACCAGGTCCAGCAGGGTCAGCCCGCGCCCGACGTAGCGCTTGGCGACGGACACGACGAGGCGCAGGTTCGCCTCGATCAGGCGGCGCTTGGCGATCCGGCCGAGCACCACGAGGCAGTCCAGCTCGTCGGCCAGCGGGTCGGGCGGCGGGGGTTCGCGGTGCAGGCGCTCCTCGGCGAACAGGCCCGCCTCGATCCGGCGGGCCAGCTCCACCTCCTCGGCGGCGTTGAGCAGCCGGATCCGGCCGATCTCGCGGAGGTACTGGCGGAGCAGGTCCGCGGCCGAGCCCCCGGTGTCGGGACGGCTCCGGTCGTCGGGCTCCTCGTCGGGATCGACCTCCGTCGCCGCCCCGGCCACGGGCACCGGGACGTCCGGGGCTTCGGGGTGGCCCTCCGGCCGGCCCTGGGCGGGCACCCGGGCACCGTCCGGGGGCGGGGCGCCGGCCCGGCCGTGGTCCGCCTCCTCGCAGGGGATCGGCACCGGGCCGGCGGGCGGCGCGGGGGGATTCGGTCTGTCGGTCGGACTGGACGTCGCGGCAAGGCCTTGGTCCACGGGCATCCCCTCGGGGCGCGCGCGACTCTGGCGGACCCGCGCTGTACGGTGCTGGGACGCCCTCCAGTGTGCGGTACGCCACGCTCCGTGGCCGAGACTCGTGCGCCGACTTTCTGGACGCGCCCCGCGCGCCGCCCGCGCCCGCGTCAGAGCGCCGCGGCGCCCCCGCTGCGCAGCTGCTGCCCGTACTGCTGGAGCTGCCACAGCTCCGTCTGCACCGCGTGCTGCTGCTCGGCGTCGGCCCGCGGGCCGAGCCGCTGGAGGTAGCCGCGGACCTCGGCGATCCGCCGGTCGACGGCCAGCAGGCGCAGCTTGACCAGGAACTCCCCCGCGTAGACGGCGTCCGCCTTGCGGCGCGAGCGCACCGGCTCCACGATCAGCTCGGTCACCAGCGAGCGCACCCGGTCGTCCGGGGCCGCCTCGCGCACCGCGCTCGTGAAGTCCGGCAGGGTCGCCCCGTACGCGGCGCCGCCGGCCTTGGCGATCGCCTGCCGCACGGCCGTGTAGGGCGCGGTCGGGAACTCGTCCTCGCCGTAGTGGTCGAAGGCCGGGCTGACCAGGTCCGGGTGCTGGAGCGCCAGCTTGAGCAGTTCGCGCTCCACGAACTGGGCCGGGTCGCGCGGGTTCAGCACGAAGGCGGGCCGGGCCGGGCGGACCTGCTCGGACTCCGGGCGGCGCTGGGCGGCGCCGCGCGGGTTCTGCTGGCGCTCGCGGTCCCAGCGAGCGAGCTGGGAGACCCGGCGGACGACGAAGGGCTCGTCCAGGATGCCGAGCATGCCGGCCAGGCGGACGGCGTACTCGTGCTGGATCGAGCGGTCCTTGATCTTGGCGACGATCGGGGCCGCCTCCTCAAGCGCCGCCGACCGCCCCTCCGGGGTGTCGACCCGGTGCCGGGCCACCGCCGAGGTCAGCGCGAACTCGAACAGCGGGACCGGGTTGTCGATCAGCTCGCGGACCGCGTCGTCGCCCTTGGCCAGCCGTAGCTCGCACGGGTCCATGCCGCCCGGGCTGACCGCGATGGAGGTCTTGGCGGCGAACTTCTGGTCGTCCTCGAACGCGCGCAGCGCGGCCTTCTGGCCGGCCGCGTCGCCGTCGAAGGTGAAGACCGTCTCGCCGCGGTACTGGGAGGTGTCCATCAGCAGCCGGCGGATGATCTTGATGTGGTCCTCGGCGAAGGCCGTGCCGCAGGTGGCCACCGCCGTGGTGACGCCCGCCAGGTGGCAGGCCATCACGTCGGTGTAGCCCTCGACCACCACCGCGCGGCCGGACTTGGCGATCTCCTTCTTCGCCAGGTCGATGCCGTACAGCACGTGGGACTTCTTGTAGATCGGCGTCTCGGGGGTGTTCAGGTACTTCGGGCCGTTGTCGTCCTCGCGCAGCCGACGGGCGCCGAAGCCCACCACCTCGCCCGCGATGTCCCGGATCGGCCAGACCAGCCGGCCCCGGAAACGGTCGATCAGGCCGCCGCGCTGCCCCTGCGAGGCCAGGCCGCCGAGCAGGATCTCCTTGTCCGAGAAGCCCTTGCCGCGCAGGTAGCGGACCAGGTGCTCCCAGCCGGCCGGGGCGTAGCCGACGCCGAAGGTCTTGGCGGACTCCTCGTCGAAGCCGCGCTCGGCCAGGAAGCGGCGGCCGATCTCCGCCTCCGGCGAGGCCAGCTGCTCCTGGTAGAAGGCGGCGGCCACCTTGTGCGCCTCGACCAGGCGGGTGCGCTCGCCCTGCTGGTGGCGGGGGCTGTAGCCGCCCTCCTCGTAGCGCAGGGTGATGCCGGCCTGGGCGGCCATCCGCTCGACGGCCTCGGCGAAGGTGAAGTGCTCGATCTTCATCAGGAAGGCGATGGTGTCGCCGTTCTCCTGGCAGCCGAAGCAGTGGAAGACGCCCTTGGCGGGGTTCACGTAGAAGGAGGCGGACTTCTCGTCGTGGAAGGGGCAGACGCCCTTGTACTCGCCGCCGCCACCGTTGGTCAGCTGTACGTAGTCGCCGACCACCGCGTCGATGGGCAGTGCGCTGCGCACCGCCTGCACGTCTTCGTCCCTGATCCGCCCGGCCACCCCGGAAGTCTACTGGGGTGGCCGGGGTTTCCGGCGGCCGCGATCCCCCCGTTCCCTCCGCTACTTCCAGGCGGCACCGACGAGCTTGGCGTGGAGGGCCAGCGCCGAGGCGTCGGTGAGGGTGGCGATCTGGTCGATGACCGTCCGCAGGGCCGCCCGGTCGTCCTCGGCCTCGTGGTACTGGGCGGCGAAGACCGGGTCGAGGCCCTCGGGCGCGCGCTCGGTCAGCACGTAGGCCAGCTCGGCGATCACGATCCGCTGGCGGGCCCGCAGCTGGGCCTGCTCGTCGCGCTGCATCACGTAGCGGACGGCGACCGCCTTGAGTACCGCGCACTCCAGCCGGACGTCCCGCGGCACCACCAGCTCGGCCGCGTAGCGGGTCAGCCGGCCGGGGCCGTAGCGGGCCCGGGTGGCCTGCTCGGCGGCCAGGCAGAAGCGGCCGATCAGCTGGCTGGTGAGGTCCTTGAGGCCGGCCCGGGCGCGCGCGGTGCCGTCGTAGGAGCGCGGCCACCACTCCTGGGCGAGCAGCCGGTCGAGGGCGGCGGCGAGCTCCTCGGGCTCGGCGTCGCGGGCGTAGCGCTCGGCGACCTTGAAGAGCTCCTCGCGCTCGCCGGGGGCCCGCAGCGCGGCCGGGTCGATGTGCCCGGCCTGGAGGCCGTCCTCGACGTCGTGGGTGGAGTAGGCGACGTCGTCGGACCAGTCCATGACGGTGGCCTCGAAGCACTTGCGCCCGGCCGGGGAGCCCGCCCGCAGCCAGCGGAAGACCGGCAGGTCGTCGGCGTAGACGCCGTACTTGGGCGAGGCCGGGTCGCCCGGGTGGGCGCCGTGGGTCCACGGGTACTTGGTGGCGGCGTCGAGGGCGGCGCGGGTCAGGTTGAGGCCGACGCTGCGGCCCGGCCAGGGGGCGAGGCGGGCGGCGGGCTGCTCGTCCTGCGGGGCGAAGCGCTTGGGTTCCAGGCGGGTGAGGATGCGCAGGGACTGCGCGTTGCCCTCGAAGCCGCCGCAGGCCTCGGCGGCCTGGTCGAGGGCCTCCTCGCCGGTGTGGCCGAAGGGCGGGTGGCCGATGTCGTGGGCCAGGCAGGCCGTCTCGACGAGGTCCGGGTCGCAGCCCAGGGCCGCGCCCAACTCCCGGCCGACCTGCGCGCATTCGAGGGAGTGGGTGAGCCGGGTGCGGGGGAAGTCGCTGCGCATCGGGGCGACCACCTGCGTGGTGCCGGCCAGGCGGCGCAGCGCGGCCGAGTGCAGCACCCGGGCGCGGTCGCGCTGGAAGGCCGTGCGACCGGGACGCTTGTCGGGTTCGGGGACCCAGCGGGCCTCCGCGGCGTGGTCGTACGGGTCGGGGGCGGCGGCGGGGCGGTGCGCAGTGTCGTCCATATGGGCTTCACCGTACGCCGCGCCTCCGACACGCGGGGTGTGCCGCGCGCGAAGGGGCGCGGACCGGGGCGTGAATCCTTTGCGTACGCGCCGTGCCCTGCCGTTCGGGCCCTTCGGCCCTTTCGGCCCACTTCAGCCCTGTTCGGCCCTCTTCAGCCCTTGACGGCCTTGAGGACGACGGCGGCCACCGCCTCCTGGCCCTTGGCGTTCGGGTGGATCGCCGCGAGGCCCGGGGCCGGGAACGGCGGCTCGACCCAGCGGGCCCCTCCGGCGCACATGTCGTGCCCCGCGGAGGGGGTGGCCGCGTCCACGAAGACCGCGCCGGCGCTCTCCGCGCGCTTGCGGAGCATGCCATTGAGCTGCTGCTCCTTCTCGACCAGGAAGCCGAGGTCGGCGGGGGCGAGGGTGCTGCCGAGCACCGGCCCGCAGCTCGCCGGGTCGGCCGGGAGCAGGGCCGGGTAGCCGACCACGTACACCCGGGCCTGCGGGGAGCGGCGCGCGATCTCCTTCAGGGCCCGGCCGAGCCGGTCACCGGCCGCGTCGACCTTGCGCTGCACCTCGTCGGTGCCGCCGGCGGCGTAGCGGTCCCGGCAGGGCGAGGCGGCGCGCCCGCTGCCGACGAGGCCCTTCACCGCGTCCACCAGGTTGTCCTTGGCGCACTGGGTGACGACCTCCATGAAGCCCGCGTCGTTGCCGCCGATCCCGACCGTGACCAGGCGGGTGGCCGGGGTGAGCGCGTCCAGCTGGGGCGGGTTGGCGCCGCCGTTGGTCTGCTGGGGGCTGGTGAGGTCGCCGGTGCGGGCGCCGCTGCAGCTGACGTCCTGGAACTGGCCGGGTGCCAGCCCGAGTGCCTTCGCCACCAGGGACGGGTAGTTGGCCCCGGAGCGGTCACAGCCCTTCGGGTCGCCGACCTGCGGGGCGATCTTGATGCCGGCGGTGTAGGAGTCGCCGAGCGCCACGTAGGGCCCGGCGGGGAGCGGAGTCGGCGTCGGCGTGGGTGTCTGCGTGGCCGTGGGCGTCGCCGGGGCGTGAGCGGGCAGCGCGCCCGCGAAGCCCTTCCCGGACGCGCCGTCCGACCCGCTCCCGGAGCTGCAGGCCGCGAGCAGCACCGCGGCCAGCCCGGCGGCCGTCACGGCGGCGGCCGGGCGTGTCGTCATCGGCATGGCATCCCCCCGGGGGCAGCAGTCGTCTCGCTGCGGCGACCCGTCCCCCGGGCACCGCAGAGGCCAACGAACGGCGGGTGCCGGATGACTCCCGGTCGGCTGTCCCGCTGTTCCCTATTCCGTGCCGCGCTCGTGCTCGGCCAGGAACTGCTCGAAGCGGCGGCCCAGCTCGTCCGCCGAGGGCAGGTCGACCGGCTCCGCCAGCAGGCTCTCCCGGCTCTCCGCGCCCGCCACGGCGTCGTACTGGCCCTCCATGCCGCGGATCGCGGACCGCAACTCGCCGTCCCCCTGGGACAGCTGCTCCTCGATGTCGGCGTGGACCTCGTCCACCCGGCGGCGCAGTCCGGTGCCCGGGAGCACCAGGCCGGTGGCCGACTGCACGGCCTCCAGGATCAGCACGGCGGCCGCCGGGTAGGCCGAGCGCGCCACGTAGTGCGGCACGTGCACGGCGAAGCCCAGGACGTCGTGGCCGGACTCGGCGAGCCGGTACTCCAGCAGCGCCTGCGCGCTGCCGGGGACCTGCGCCTGCTCGAACCACTGCGGGTGGTCGGCGGCCAGGTCGAGCCGGTTGCCGTGCGGCGTCAGGCCGACCGGGCGGGTGTGCGGCACGCCCATCGGGATGCCGTGGAAGTCCAGGCTCAGCCGGACCTCGAAGCGCTCCACCAGTTCGCGGACGGCGCCCGCGAAGCGCTCCCACTCGACGTCCGGCTCGGGGCCGCTGAGCAGCAGGAACGGCGCGCCGGCGGCGTCGCGCACCAGCTGGAGCAGGATCTCCGGCGGGTCGTACGACGTCCAGTGGTCGCGGTCGAAGACCATCGAGGGGCGGCGGGCCCGGTAGTCCACCAGGCGGTCGTGGTCGAAGCGGGCGACGACCTGCGGCGACCCCGACTCCAGCAGGTGGTCCACCACCTGCCCGCCGGCCTCGCCGGCGTCCATGAAGCCCTCGAAGTGGTGGAGCAGCACGAGGCCCGCACCGGTGTCGCTCAGCTCGGCGTTCGCCGCGGCCACGGCGGCCACGCCCTGCTGATCCAGCTCGTACAGCGCCTGGAAATCACGCACCGCGCACCCAACCCCGTTCTCTGCTCGTCCCGGCGGACCCGGCTGTTCGCCCTTCTCGTCGTCTCCAGCGTGCGGCGCGCCGCCGGAATTCCCGCCCACCCGGACGACGTCGCCGCGGCCGCGCCCGACCGCCACGAACCATGATCGCACCCGATCGAAAAGCCGCTGGTCAGGGGGGTCGCCAAGGGGTCCCGGCAGCAAGATCCGGAGCGCGCCGCGACGACCCGAGCCCCCAAACGCGCGCCGCGAAGTGACGCACCGCCTTCTGGCGGGTATCGTCCTCTCGCTGCCTCGCATCGTCGCGTCGTCATCACGTCGTCCGTAACGCCGTCGATCACGTCCCGGATCGGTGCCGGCAGAACCCACGACGCATCTTGCCTTCATCTGGCCGCCCGCTTCCTTTCGCGCTCTCGTTCCTCCTCGGCCATTTCGCGGACGCATACTGTCCCCTCGCACATCCCGCCGGACCGGTCCGTGGACCCGTGACCATTCCGGCACCCGCGCCGCCCGCTCCGGGCCGCCGCCCCCGCCCCGCCCGACCGGACCTCCGGCGCGCACCGGGGTACCCGGCGACCGGTCACCGGGCCGGGGCGAACCAGTCCACCGCAGCCCGTGCCGCACCCCGGCGCGAGATGCCCCCTACGACCGATGAAGGACAGAAGGTTCCGTGCCCGTACCTGTCACCCTCACCGGCCGCACCGTGCGGCTGGAGCCCCTCGCCGCGCACCACGCCGAGGCCATCGCCGAGGCCGGCGCCGAGGACCGTACGACCTACGCCTTCACCCCCGTCCCGCACGGCCTCGAAGCGGCCCGCGACTACGTCGCGCGCGCCCTCGCGGACCAGGCCGCGGGCCGGTCGCTGCCGTTCGCGACGGTGAACGCCGCCGACGGCCGGGTGGTCGGATCCACCCGCTTCCTGGAACTCGACTACTGGCAGGGCCCGCTGGTGTGGCCGCCGGTCCCGGGCGTGCCGCACGGCGACCCGGCCACCGCCGTGCCGGACGCCGCGGAGATCGGCAACACCTGGCTCTCGCCGCGGGCCCAGGGCACCGGCATCAACACCGAGGCCAAGCTGCTGATGCTGCGCCACGCCTTCGAGACCTGGGGGGTGCAGCGGATCTCGCTGCGCGCCGACGCCCGCAACCTGCGCTCGCGCACGGCGATCGAGCGGCTGGGCGCGACCTCCGAGGGCGTCCGCCGGGCGCACTCGCGCGGCCTGGACGGAGTGGTCAGGTCCACCGCGTTCTACTCGATCCTGGACGCCGAATGGCCGGCCGTCCGGGACATCATCGAGCTGCGGATCGCCAACGCCACGTCGCCGAGCGCCCCGGATCCGGAGATCAACCAGGAGTGCCTTAGACACGGCGGCAGCGGCTCCGGCCATCTGAGCTACGGCCTGAGCGTCACGGCCTGAGCGGCCCACCGTCGGCGGACCCCAGGACCCGGGCGAGGGCGCCCGGGTCCCACGGCCCGCGCCGCCCGGCCTCGACGACCGCCGAGGCCGGACGCCAGCCGCCGCGCACGCGCGTGACCGCCACCTCCCACACGGGGTGGCCGCTCACGGCGTCGGAGATCACCAGCACGCCCTCCCCGGTGTGGACGGCCCAGCCGTCGAGCCCGGTCCGCAGGCGCTGCCACTGCTCGTCGCTCCACACCACGTCGGGGACGGGGTGCGGCCGTGGCACCAGCAGGTTGGCGCGACCGCGGCCGGCCGGGACGGACCCCGGCACCGGGAACGCCCAGGCGGGCAGCGGCTCGCGGGCGGACCGCCAGGCCTCCGGGACGCCAGCGGTGCCGGTGTGCGCGGCGACCACTCCCCCGGTGATGGCGGCGACGGTGTCCACGTCGCCCCCGGCCGCGATCGCCTCCCACACGGCCGCCGGATAGTCGCCGAGCCGGCGGGCGGCGCACCACAGCGCGTACGGGACGGTGTCGGCGGCGGACGTCCGGCTGCCGTTGCCGAGCACCTTCGCGGCGACGCGGAAGTCCGGCTCCGCGAGCAGGTGGCGCGCCTCGGCGAGCCCGTCCCGCACGGCGCCGTCCGGGGTGTGGTGCAGGACCTTCCGCAGCAGGCCGTCCGGCGTCAGCGGCTCGCGCCGGGCCCGCACGGCGTACGCGGCGGCCACCGCGACGGCGACGGCGCCGTCCACGGCCTGCGGGTGGGTGTGCGTGATCACCGCGGTGCGCGCGGCCAGCCGGACGCACGCGTCCGGGTCGTCGGCGAGCGCGGCGCCGAGCGGGGCGACCCGCATCGCGGCGCCGTTGCCGTACGAGCCCTGGCCGTCGAAGAGTCCGGCGGCCAGCGCCGCGGCGTCCCCGCCCTCGCGGATCAGCCGGAGCATCCGGTTGGCGGCCGGGCCGTAGCCGCGGTCGAAGTCGTGGCGGAGGGCGAAGGCGTAGGTCAGGTCGAAGGTGTCGACGGTGCCGCGCTCGGTGTGGGCGGCGTACACCGAGCAGGCCATCTCGGTGTCGTCGGTCCACGGCCAGGGCGCGGGCGGAGTCGTGCGGGCGGCGAGGTGCGCGGCGGCGACCTCGGGGACGAAGAACTGGGCGCCGAGGGCGTCGGCCACGGAGAGGCCGACGAGCGCGTCGAACGCGGGGCCTTGGTGGGGAGTCGTCATATGCCCCCCAGCTCACCGGCCCGGCCGAGGCCGCGTCAACCTGTTTTGCCGGGCCCCTCCCACGGGCGATGTTTCGCATACATCCGATCCTGGTGGGAAGCACCGTGACATGACCTGCGCCATTCCCCTCGACTCCCTCGACCCCGTCGCCCTGCTCGGCGCCGACCAGCAGCACGTCGTCACCCGGGCGCAGTTGCGCCGCCTCGGGGTGCCGTCCGGCACGATCGCCCACCGGCTGCGGCCGGGCGGGCCGTGGCAGCAGGTGCTGCCCCGGGTGATCTGCCTGCAGACGGGGCGGCTGACCGCACATCAACGACTGCGCGCCGCACTGGCGTACGCGGCGCCGAAGGGGCGCTCGCCGCAGACCGGGGAAGTCCTGCTGACCGGGTTCGCGGTGCTCGCGGACGCGGGTCTGCCGAGCGCCGGGCACCCGGCCGACCTCATCGGCGTCGACGTGCTGATCCCGGGGCAACGCCGGGTCGGCGACCGCGAGTTCGTCCGGATCCACCGGGCGGCCGGGCCGATGCCGAGCGGGTACCAGCGGGACGACGGGCTGTGGAGCACCACCGTCGCGCGGGCACTGGCGGACCTCGCCCCGCGCGAGCCGGGCCTGCGGCGCTTCCGGGCGCTGTGCGCGGAGGCGGTCCAGCGGCGGCACTGCGAACTCGGCGAGCTGCTGGACCACTTGCTCGCCCGGCCGGGTGCGCTCGGGCTGCCGCAGGTCGCCCAGGTGGTCGAGGACCTGACGTCCGGGGTGCGGTCGGTGGTCGAGGGCGAGGCGCGCGACCTCCTGCGGGGCTCGGGACTGTCGGAGCCACTGTGGAACCCGGTGCTGTTCCTGGACGGCCGCTTCCTCGCCGTGCCCGACGCCTACTGGCCGCACGCGTGCGTGGCGCTGGAGATCGACTCACGGGCCTGGCACCTGCGCCCGGCCGACCACGAGCGCAGCCTGGTCCGGGCCAACCGCCTCACCACCGCGGGCCTCCCGGTCGTCCGCACCACCCCGGTCCAGCTGCGCCGCGACCCGACCCCGGTCCTCCACGAGCTGACCGCCCTGCTGACCACCGGCCCCCACGGCCCGCACGCCAGGATCACCTGGCGGCGGGCGCGTTGAGGGCGTCAACTCCCTTGCTGCGCCCGGGCCGCGTGCTGGGCTCCGGCGGCCTCGGCCGCAGCGACGAGGCGCCGGAGTCCTGGCGGGAAAGTACTTTCAGCAGCGCGGGTCGATCTCCTGGAAGGTCGCGTAGTGGTCGGGGGACCAGTACTGCTCGCCGGCGCCGCCGGTGACGACGCGTCGGGTGCCGCGGTCGTTGGAGCCCGGGGTGACGACGGTGAACTCGTGGTAGTAGCCGTCGGACTTCTTGGGCAGGCGGCTCTCGCGGTTCTCGAAGACGATGCCGTCGCGGTTGTACGGGTAGGGGCCGCCCTTGTCGATCAGGCCGAGGGTGTCCTGGGCCTGACTGGGGAGCTTGGTGCGGCAGACGTCGGCCAGCGCGGGGTCGGCGGGCACCCAGGTGCCGCTCGGGGCGGGGGTGCGGCCGGCGGGCGGGGACGGCTTCGGGGCCTGGGACTTGGCGCCCGGGGAACCCGCGGAGTTCGCGGCGGCCGCGGTGGAGGAGCCGGAGGCCTTGGAGTGGCTGCTGCCGCCCTTGCCGGCGAGCAGGTACCCGACCGCGCCGAGGACGGCCAGGATCAGGACGGCCACGACTACGAGCGGGCTTTTGCGTCTGGTCATGCGCACCAGCTTGCCAGCACCGGGGGAAGGCCCACGGGTGGGTGGCCGCCGCAACACACGTACGGCCGGGCGGGGACGGACGCCATTGTCCGTCCCCGCCCGGCCGTGTTACGTACGCCGGTTCTCCTGCGCCGAGCTCCGGTGCACGCCCTCCCGGCGGGAGGGAGAGCGGTCAGTCGACCACGCGCTTGAGGAGGGGATGCCTCCCTGCCTCAGCGCGAGTCGCTGCCCGCCGTCTCGATGGCGGCGCGGCCTGCCTCCAGGCGCGCCACCGGGATCCGGAAGGGGGAGCAGGACACGTAGTCCAGCCCCACCTCGTGGAAGAAGTGGACCGACTCCGGGTCGCCGCCGTGCTCGCCGCAGACGCCGAGCTTGAGGTCGGGGCGGGTGGCCCGGCCGGCCTCGACGGCGTGCTTGACGAGCGAGCCGACGCCGTCGCGGTCGATGGTCTCGAACGGGGAGACCCCGAAGATGCCCTTCTCCAGGTAGGCGGTGAAGAACGAGGCCTCGACGTCGTCGCGGGAGAAGCCCCACACCGTCTGGGTCAGGTCGTTGGTGCCGAAGGAGAAGAACTCGGCGGCCTCGGCGATCTGACCGGCGGTCACCGCGGCGCGCGGCAGCTCGATCATGGTGCCGAGCTTGATGTCCAGGCTCACGCCGGTTGACTGGGCGACCTCGGCGAGCACGCGCTCGCACTCGTCGCGGACCAGCTCCAGCTCCTGGACGGTGCCGACCAGCGGGATCATCACCTCGGGACGCGGGTCCCCGCCGGCCAGCTTGCGCTCGGCGGCCGCCTCGGCGATGGCGCGCACCTGCATGCCGAACAGGCCGGGGATGACCAGGCCGAGGCGCACTCCGCGCAGGCCGAGCATCGGGTTCTGCTCGTGCAGCTTGTGCACCGCCTGCAGCAGGCGCAGGTCGTTCTCGTTCGGGTCCTTGCGGGCCTCGGCGAGGGCGACGCGCACCGACAGCTCGGTGATGTTCGGCAGGAACTCGTGCAGCGGCGGGTCGAGCAGGCGGACGGTGACGGGCAGTCCGTCCATCGCCTGGAACAGCTCCAGGAAGTCGCTCTTCTGCAGCGGCAGCAGGGTGGAGAGGGCCTGCTCGCGGTCCTTGTCGTTGTCCGCGAGGATCAGGTGCTCGACCTCCTTGCGGCGCTCCTCGCCGAGGAACATGTGCTCGGTGCGGCACAGGCCGATGCCCTGGGCGCCGTAGCGGCGGGCGCGCCCGCCGTCCTCGGCGTTGTCGGCGTTGGCGCGCACGGCCAGGCGGCGGCGGCCGTCGGCGTGCGACATCAGCCGGTGGACGGCCTGGACCAGCCCGCCCTGGACGTCGGCGCCGGCGTGCAGAGTGCCCTCGAAGTACTCGACCACGGGGGACGGCAGGACCGGTACCTCGCCGAGGTAGACCTTGCCGCTGGCGCCGTCGATGGAGACGACGTCGCCCTCGTGGACCACCAGGCCGTCGGCGGTGGTGAACTTGCGGGCCTTGGTGTCGACCTCCAGCTCCTCGGCGCCGCAGACACAGGTCTTGCCCATGCCGCGGGCGACGACGGCGGCGTGCGAGGTCTTGCCGCCGCGCGAGGTGAGGATGCCCTCGGCGGCGATCATGCCGTCCAGGTCGTCCGGGTTGGTCTCCCGGCGGACCAGGATGACCTTCTCGCCCGAGCGGGACCACTTGACGGCGGTGTAGGAGTCGAAGACGACCTTGCCGATCGCGGCGCCCGGCGAGGCGGCGAGGCCCCAGCCGATCTGCTTGGACTCGGGGGTCGGGGCGAAGCGCGGGAACATCAGCTGGGCCAGCTGGCCGCCGGTGACGCGCATCAGCGCCTCGTCCAGGTCGATCAGGCCCTGGTCGACGAGCTGGACGGCGATCCGAAAGGCCGCGGCGGCGGTGCGCTTGCCGACGCGGGTCTGCAGCATCCAGAGCTTGCCGCGCTCGATGGTGAACTCGATGTCGCAGAGGTCGCGGTAGTGGTTCTCGAGCTTCTGCATGATCGCCATGAGCTCGTCGTACGACTTCTTGTCGAGCTTCTCCAGCTCGGACAGCTGCAGGGTGTTGCGGATGCCGGCGACGACGTCCTCGCCCTGGGCGTTGGAGAGGTAGTCGCCGTAGACGCCCTGCGCACCCGTGGAGGGGTCGCGGGTGAAGGCGACGCCGGTGCCGGAGTCCTCGCCGAGGTTGCCGAAGACCATGGTGCAGACGTTGACCGCCGTGCCGAGGTCGTTCGGGATGCGCTCCTGGCGGCGGTACAGCCGGGCGCGGTCGCCGTTCCAGGAGTGGAAGACGGCGTGGACGGCGAGGTCCATCTGCTCGCGCGGGTCCTGCGGGAAGGCCCGGCCGGTCTCGCGCTCGACGATGCCCTTGAACACCTCGACGAGTTCCCGGAGGTCGGAAGCGTCCAGGTCCAGGTCGTTGACGGTGCCCTTGGCGTGCTTGGCCTCGTCCAGAGCCTCCTCGAACAGCTCGCCGTCGACGCCCAGCACGGTCTTGCCGAACATCTGGACCAGGCGGCGGTAGGAGTCCCAGGCGAAGCGTTCGTTGCCGGACTGGGCGACGAGGCCGGCCACCGAGGTGTCGGACAGGCCGATGTTCAGGACGGTGTCCATCATGCCGGGCATGGAGAACTTGGCGCCCGAACGGACGGAGACCAGCAGCGGGTTGTCGGCCTGGCCGAGCTTCTTGCCCATCTCCTCCTCGAGGGCGGCCAGGTGGGCGCTGATCTCCTCGTGCAGGGAGGAGGGCTCACTGCCGGTCTCCAGGAAGACCTTGCAGGCCTCGGTGGTGATGGTGAACCCCGGAGGGACGGGGAGACCCAGGTTGGTCATCTCGGCCAGGTTCGCGCCCTTGCCGCCAAGAAGATCCTTGAGGTCCTTGTTTCCTTCGGTGAAGGAGTAAACAAACTTCTGCTGGGACGGCACGGGTCGGTCTCCTCGTACGCGGTTGCCCTGACGCCGGAGAACATACCCATTTCGAAGGTCTTTCTCTGCCCCCAATAGGCCGTACGAGGCCGGTACCCAGGGGTAACCCGCTAGATCGAATGCGCGTGACGGCGTTCACCTCTGGAGCCGAAATCGTCCGGCTGACGCGAGCCAGCGTTCAAGTCTTGAAGGCATGGAAACGTGAAGATCACACGATCCGGACGCACGGTAGCGGGTGGTGGTCGACCGCGTTGCCCCGGCTTGATTTCCTGCACCCGGATCGGCCGTCCGTGGCCGGGCGGCTTCGGGAAGCGATCCACGGCCGATCTGGCCATTTCGTCCACTGACCCCGCGTCAGTCCCGGCCGCATGTGGCAAGTGTCACCAGCGCGTCGCGCCGGTCGAACGTAGTCCGGCTCCGACGATCGTCGCACTCCGTCCAGAATCGTGCTCGCTGAGTCATGATCCACTGCCAAAAGGGAGCCCTCCTGTCCAGATTGGACAAGAGGGCTGGGCCAGGGCGTCCGACCCCTCATGAGGGGTAATTTCGACGCTCCGTACAGATCATCCGCCAGAGGTGTCCGATTCGGCGTCCGCGCCCGGCCGGGCGCAGTCGTACGGATCGTCCAACCAGCCCTCGGGCAGGACCACGCGATTGTTGCCGGCGGTCCGTCCGCGCGGGCCGTCGGCACCGGCCGGCCACGGCTGGGACTGCTCCACCAGGGCCAGGGTTTCGGCCAGTTCGGCCAGCGACGACGAGTTGGCCAGCCGCACCCGCAGCTCGGAACCGACCGAGAAGCCCTTGGTGTACCAGGCGACGTGCTTACGGAAGTCGATCACTCCGCGCGCCTCGTCGCCCAGCCACTCGCCGAGCAGCTGCGCGTGCCGGACCATCGCCGCGGCGACGTAGCCGAAGTCCGGGCGGGCGTAGTCGACGTCGCCCTCGAAGATCGAGACGAGGTCGCGGAACAGCCACGGACGGCCGAGGCAGCCGCGGCCCACCACGACGCCGTCGCAGCCGGTCTCGCGCATCATCCGCAGCGCGTCGTCCGCCGACCAGATGTCGCCGTTGCCCAGCACCGGGACGTGCGCCGGCACGGACTCGCGCAGCCGGGCGATCGCCGACCAGTCGGCCGTCCCGCCGTAGTGCTGGGCGGCGGTGCGCCCGTGCAGGGCGATCGCCGCCACGCCCTCCTCGGCGCCGATCCGGCCGGCGTCCAGGTAGGTGAGGTGGTCGTCGTCGATGCCCTTGCGCATCTTCATGGTCACCGGCAGGGCGCCCGCGTTGGCGACGGCCTCGCGCAGGATCTCGCGCAGCAGGTTGCGCTTGTACGGCAGCGCCGAGCCGCCGCCCTTGCGGGTCACCTTGGGGACGGGGCAGCCGAAGTTGAGGTCGATGTGGTCGGCCAGGCCCTCGTCCGAGATCATCCGGGCGGCCTTGCCGACCGTCACCGGGTCCACGCCGTACAGCTGGATCGAGCGCGGCTTCTCGCTCGGGTCGAACTTGATCAGCTGCATGGTCTTGGCGTTGCGCTCGACCAGCGCCCGGGTGGTGATCATCTCCGAGACGTACAGGCCCTTGCCGCCGCTCTGCTCCCGGCACAGGGTGCGGAACGGCGCGTTGGTGATGCCGGCCATCGGCGCCAGCACGACGGGCGGCCACACCTGGATCGGGCCGATGTCCAGCGGCGCGAAGTCGGTGCTGGTCGCGGTGGGTGCGGGCGTGGCTGTCATGCGCGGCTGACCTCGGGAGCAGGGGACGGGACTCTCCATTGTCCCCCACCCGGCTCACCCGCTTCGGCCGTCCTCCCGGTAGCCGATCCGCAGCGAGCCCGACGCGACCGAGGCCCGGAGGCTGTCCGGGCTGGAGGCGTCGGACAGGTTCGGGTCGACGCTGCGGCTGCCCGAGCCGACCTGCCCGCTGAAGGCGTACCGGCTGCCCTTCGGGAGCGTCATCGTCGCCGAGCCGGAGGTGGTGCTCACGTCCACCGCGTGCGGGGCCCTGACGAAGTCCAGCTCCACGGAGCCCGAGGTGCTGCTCGCCTCCACCCGGCCCGAGCCGAGCTCCGTGCCCTGCACCATGCCCGAGGTGGTCCGGGTGTGGACCTCGCCGGAGAGGCGGCGCAGGTACAGCGCCCCGGAGGTCGCGTCCAGCCTGACCTCGCCGCTCAGGTCGGCCACGTCGACGCTGCCCGAGTCCACCGAGCCGGTCACCCCGGTGCCCTGCGGCACTTCCAGCTCGATCTCGGCGCCGCAGCTGAGGAACGGCAGCGGCTGCCGGCAGGACACGCCGACGACCAGGACGTCGCCCTCGATCACGGTCGAGACCTGCGGCGCGCGGAACGTGTAGTTCAGGTTCCTGCGGACCACGACCCGGTCGTCCTTGCCCGCCCTGACCTGCACGGACGCACTGCCCGTGGCCAGCTGGAGCTTGCGGACGACGACGTGGTCGTACGTCTTCTGCTCGGTCTTCTGCTGGCGCGCCACCAGGCCGAGGGTCTGCGACACGGCCGTGACCAGCAGGAACGCGAGGCTGAGCGAGCCGATGATCCGCCACGTCGCCGCCCGCCCCGGCACCCCGCGCGGCCCGGCGGGCCGGGCCTCCCCCGTAGCGTCCGCCATGGCTAGCCGACCTCCAGGAAGCGCAGCACGGCCATCACCCGGCGGTGGCTGTCGTCGGCCGGCGGGAGGTCGAGCTTGGTGAAGATCGAGTTGATGTGCTTGGCCACCGCGCTGTCGCTGACCACCAGGGACGCGGCGATCGCGGCGTTGGAGCGGCCCTCCGCCATCAGGGCGAGGACGTCCCGCTCGCGCGGGGTCAGCTTCTCCAGCGGGTCCCGGTGGCGGCGCACCAGCAGCTGGGCCACGACCTCCGGGTCCAGCGCGGTGCCGCCCGCGGCGACCCGCTGGAGCGCGTCGAGGAAGTCGTCCACGTTGGCCACCCGCTGCTTGAGCAGGTAGCCGACGCCGCTGGTGTTGGTGGACAGCAGGTCGGCGGCGTAGCGCTCCTCGACGAACTGGGAGAGCAGCAGGACGGCCACCTCCGGCCACTGCCGGCGGATGACCATCGCGGCCTTCACGCCCTCGTCGTGGAAGCCCGGCGGCATCCGGACGTCCGCGACCACCACGTCGGGACGGTGCTCCTCGACGGCGATCAGCAGGGCTTCGGCGTCGCCGACCTCGGCCACGACCTCGAAGCTCACCGCCTCCAGCAGCTTGACCAGCCCGACCCTCAGCAGGACCGAGTCCTCGGCGATCACAGCGCGCACGGCAACTCCACGGTGAGTGTGGTGGGGCCCCCGAGGGGGCTCAGAACGGACAGCGTGCCGTCGACGGAGGCGGCGCGCTGGCGCAGACCGGTGAGCCCGCTGCCGCGCGTCGGATCGGCGCCGCCGACGCCGTCGTCGCTGACGACCAGGCGCAGCCTGCCCCCGGCCGTCCGCACCGACACGTCGACGCTCGTGGCGCGGGCGTGCTTGGCCACGTTGGTGAGCGCCTCGGAGACGGTGAAGTAGGCGACCGCCTCGACCGTCGGGGCGATCCGCTCGGCCAGTTCGACGTCCAGGCGCACCGGCAGCGGGGCCCGGGCGGCGATCCCGGACAGCGCCGCGTCCAGGCCGCGGTCCTCCAGGACTGCCGGGTGCAGGCCGCGGACCAGGTCGCGCAGCTCGTCGATGGCCGCCTGCGCCTCCTCGTGCGCGGCGACGATGACCGCCATGGCGTCCGGCGGGACGTCCTTGAGGGTGCGGCGGGCCAGGCCGAGGTTCATCGCGAGGGAGGTGAGGCGCTGCTGGGCGCCGTCGTGCAGGTCGCGCTCGATCCGGCGGCGCTCGGCGTCGACCGCGTCGACCAGGCCGGCCCGGCTCTCGGCGATCTCCTCGACCCGGCGCTCCAGCGCCTCGGCCCGGTTCGGGCCGAGCAGCTTCTGCGCGGCACCGGTCTCCAGCCAGGCGGCCAGCGCGGCCAGCCAGGGTGACGCGGCCAGCAGCAGCACGCCGGCGGCGGTGAGCGCCACGTCCGTGCCGGCCAGTTCCCAGCGCAGCGGGGTGTCGACCGGCATCATCCACACCCAGCCGTACAGGGTGGCCAGCACCAGGCCGGCGCCCCAGCACCAGACGACGCACAGCGAGGCGAGCGCCAGGAGCGGGCCGACGAGCAGGTGGTAGCCGATCTGACGCCAGTTCACCCCGGTGCTCAGGTAGGTCAGCGGGCGGCCCCGGCGGGTCGCGCCGGGCGGGGGCGGCACGTCCACCCCGGCGAGGGCGCGCAGCCGGCCGCGCTGGGCGGCGGTGAGCGGGCGGGCGAGGACCACGACCAGGGCCGTGACCGGGAACAGCAGCGTCGGCTCGGTGACGGCCAGCCAGACCGGTGCGGCCAGCGGGATCCCGGCGGCTATGAGGCGGGTGTCCCGCCAGGCCGCCGCCGACCACGGAGGCCGCCGCAGGCTCCTGACGAGCGCTCGGCGCAGCGTGGTGGAGGGCATGGCCGACAGCGTAGAGGCCCATGATCGCCGGTCGCCATGAAGGGGTGTGCAGAACCGGGGTGTAGCTAGGTACACCCCCGGTTCGGGGTGGGGCACTACCGACAGCGGGGTGGCCTCGGCGGAAGGCTTGGGGACATGACGAGCACCGCATCGGACGAAGCCACTCCGCCGCACGGGCGGCCCGTCCCCGGGAATCACGGGGGTGTTCCCGGGGACGCGCTCCGCCGCGCGCCGGAGCCGGACGGGACGCTGCTGGCCGGGCCCGGGCCGTGGTCGGTGCGCAGCGTGCGCGCCGGCCGCGGCCGGGCCGCGCTGGAGGTGTACGAGCACGGCGAGCTGGCCGACGTCCTGGTCGCCGCCCGGCTCACGCCGCAGCTGCTGCGCGGGGCGCGGCGGACGGCGGACGGCGGCCGGGTCTCCCGCGTGCTCGCGTGGGGGCGGCTGGCGGCCGGCGGCGCGGCGCCGGCGGTGGTGTTCACCGGCGGCGGGTGGCTGCGCGGGCCGCGGGCCGCCGTGGCGGGTGAAGTCGTCGCGGTGGGCGGACAGTTCTGGCTCGCCTGGGCCGAGGGGCCGTTCACCGGGGTCGTGGTCACGGCTCCGGCCGCGGGCGCGTCGGCGGGCCGGGTCGAGCGGCTGGGGCTGGAGCGGGTGCGGGTCCGGGCGGCCGTCGGGGGTGCGAAGTGAGCACCGCGGTGCTGACCGGGCGTCCGGCCGCCGGTCCGTTCTTCCCGTCCATCCGTCCCGGCGCGCTGGACCGGCTCGACCGCCTGGTGCGGCCGGCCCGCTTCGAGCGGCTGCCCGCGCTGGCCGCCGTCGCGCTGCTGCCGTGGCTCGCGGTGCTCGCGGTCTGCCACGAGACGCCGTGGGTCGTCCTGGACCTGCTGGAGTTCGCCGCCCTGCTCACGCTCGACGCGGCCGTGCGGCGGCGCAGCGCCGGCGCCCGCTGGGCGGGCGGGGCGGTCGCGCTGCTGCTCGCCGGGGACGCGCTGGTGGACGTCGCCTTCGCCGGGCCCGGCCACGCGGTGCTCGCGGCGCTGGTCATGGCGGGCTGCGTCGAACTGCCGCTCGCCGCCGTGTGCCTGCTGCTCGGGCGGCGCGCCGCGGCCCGCTAGAGCTTGTTCGGCAGGAGGTTCATCAGCTCGCGGGTCCGCTCGTCGCGCGGGGTGTAGGTGATCATGCGCGATCCCATCCGGGGGCCCAGCCAGAAGTTGGTGTACTCGCAGTAGAGCATCCCGACGCCGGGCACCAGGAACCGCTTGACGCCGTTGCCCGGCCTGGCCACGTCGTGCCGCCGCCAGGCGGCCTCGAAGTCGGGCGAGGCCTTCTGCAGCCGGGTGACCAGCGACTTCCAGCTCGGATCCGAACCGTGGTCGGCCATCGCCGCGCGGAAGCGGGCCACGATCACGTCGCGTTCGGTCTCGTAGTCGACGAGCACCTCGCGGAAGCGCGAGGGCGTGAACGCCAGCCACATGAGGTTGCGGTCCTCGGGCGGCAGCGCGTCGAGGTCGCCGACGATGGCGGTGTACTGGGCGTTGTACGCGAGGATGTCGTAGCGGGTGTTGAACACCGCCGCCGGGTGGGGCGACATCTGCTCCAGCACCAGGCGCACGCCCGGGGTGACCGTCGGGCACTCCAGCACCGGCGCCGGGTCCTCCGCGCCGGCCAGCGTGAACAGGTGCGCGCGCTCGCTCGGGTCCAGGAGCAGCGCGCGGGAGACGGCGTCCAGCACCTGGGTGGAGACCTGGATGTCCCGGCCCTGCTCCAGCCACGTGTACCAGGTGACGCCGACGGCGGCGAGCTGCGCGACCTCCTCGCGGCGCAGCCCCGGCGTGCGGCGGCGGCCGGTGGGCGGAAGGCCGACCTGCTCGGGCGAGAGGCGTTCGCGGCGGCTGCGGAGGAAGGCGGCGAGGTCGTGGCGGCGGGCGTCTGCGGGCGTCGCGGCGGGAGCTGCAGCGGGCGCCACCGTCCGGGTGTGCGCGGAGGAGCCCCCCGCGGTGGGCGCGTGCGCGGCGGCGGTCGTCAGGCTCATGTGTTCTAGGATGCGACACCGCGGATCCTGTTGCCAGGTACTTCTTATACCTGGATAAGCACACTCTGGTACCAGGCTACGACCGGGCGGATCGTATGACCCGTGACCCAACAACTCGCCGTCGCTCCCGCCCCCGTCCGCACCGCCACCACCCCCGGCACCGCGGCGACCGCTCCCCGCACCCCGTCCCTCGGCACCGCCGGCCTGATCACCGTCCTGCTCGGCGCCTTCCTGCCGATGCTGGACTTCTTCATCGTCAACGTGGCCCTGCCCACCATCGACCACGACCTCGCCGCCGGGCCCGCCGTCCTGGAGCTCGTCGCCGCCGGCTACGGCATCGCCTTCGCCGTCCTGCTCGTGCTCGGCGGACGGCTCGGCGACATCTTCGGCCGCCGCCGGCTGTTCGTCGCGGGCGCCGCCGCCTTCGCCCTCACCTCGCTCGCCTGCGGCCTCGCCCCGGGCGCGTGGTCCCTGGTCGCCGCCCGCGCCGCCCAGGGCGCCTCGGCCGCGCTGCTGATCCCGCAGGTCCTCGGCACCATCACCGCCGCGACCGACGGCGCCCGGCGCGGGCGGGCGCTCAGCGTCTACGGCGCCGTCGGCGGCATCTCGGTCGTCATCGGGCAGGTGCTCGGCGGCATGCTGATCGCGGCGGACGTCTTCGGCACCGGCTGGCGCTCCGTCTTCCTGCTGAACGTGCCGTTCGCGCTGCTCGCGCTGGTCCTCGCCGTCCGCTACGTCCCGGAGAGCCGCGCCACCCGGGCCGCCCGGGTCGACGTGCCCGGCACTGTCCTGCTCACCGCGACCCTGCTGTCCCTGCTCGTCCCGCTGATGGAGGGCCGGGCGGCCGGCTGGCCGGTGTGGTCCTGGGTCCTGCTGGGCCTGTTCCCGGTCTTCGCCGTCGCGTTCGCCCTGGTCGAGATCCGCGCCGAGCGCCGCGGGGACACCCCGCTCGTGCCGCCGACCCTGCTGCGCATCCCCGAGATGCGCCGCGGCCTCGGCATCGCGCTGCCCTACTTCGCGGGCTTCGGCGGCTTCATGTTCGTCATCGCCGTCGCCCTGCAGCAGGGGCTGGCGCTCGGCCCGGTCGCGTCCGGCTGGGCGCTCGTCCCGATGGCCGTCGGCTACTTCACCGCCTCGCTCTCCGGTCCGCGCCTGATCGGCCGGTTCGGCAGCCGGGTGCTCACCGCCGGGGCCGTCATCCAGGCCGTCGGCCTCACCACCCTGGCCGTCACCGTCCTCGCCGACTGGGCCGGCTTCTCGCCGCTGCGGATGGCCCCCGGGGTCGCGCTCGCCGGAATCGGCCAGGGCCTGATCGGCACCCCGCTCTTCCGGGTCGTCCTCTCCAAGGTGCCCGCCGCCCGGGCCGGCGTCGGCAGCGGCGTCCTCGCCACCGGCCAGCAGTCCAGCCTCGCCCTCGGCGTCGCGACCCTCGGCACGCTCTACCTGTCCCTCGCGCCCTCCCTGGGCATGGACCGGGCGCTCGCCCTGTGCCTCGGGATCCAGCTCCTGGGCTCGTTCACCATCCTGTACCTGACCACCCGGCTCCCCCGCTCCATCGGCTGAGCCCCCGGGTCACGCCCGTCGGGGGGGGGGGGGCGGCGCCCCGCGCCCCCCCCCCCGGGCGGCCCCCCCAGGGAGCGCCCGCGAGCGCGCGCGGGGGCGGCGGCGCGG
>NZ_JBHWGD010000003.1:89886-139539 GCF_042733235.1 Kitasatospora sp. NPDC059722 | reverse complement strand
AACCGGTACACACCGGTGGCGGGGCCCGCGCCGTTTCCTCGCCGGAGAACGGCCGAGGGCCCGGATCGCGGGGATCCGGGCCCTCGGGGAGTCGAGTGCGGGCTCAGGCGGTGGCGGCCGGCTCGGCGTCCAGTTCGGCGAAGAACTCGTCGGCGATCGCGCGCGTGCGCGGCAGGTCGCCCAGCGGCTCGCCCACCACGCGGCCCGCCAGGTCGACGGCGACGGCGATGACGTCCTCCTTGAGCGCGGCCTCCGCGAGCACGCGGTCGGCCTCCAGCTGCACCTTGGCCGCCGCGACGATGCCGTCGCGCTGCGCCTGGCCCTCGGCGCGCACGGCCGCGATCAGGGCCGCGCCCTCCTCGGCGGCGTTCTGGCGGATCTCCGCGGCCTCGTGCCGGGCCGCGCTGAGCTCGGCCTGGAGCTGGTCGTGAACGGCCCGCGCCTCCGCCTGCGCGGCCTCCGCCCGCTCGGCCCCGCCCTCGATGGCGTCCGCACGGGCGGCGAGGTTCTTCTCGATGCGCGGCAGCAGCACCGCACCGAGAACGCCGAATATCAGGAAGAAGCAGAAGAGGCCGACGACGAGTTCAGCTGGATCTGGCTGCAGTGGTCCCATGCGGCGCATGCTAGTGGGAGCTCTCGACAGTCCGGGCGGCGCCCCCTTGGTGACGTCCGGTCAGCCTTGTCCCGCCAGGCTGCTCCGGGTCCGATCGAAATACGGTTGCGCCGCCTCCGGGACTTCGTGTCAGAATGACGATATGAGCAACGAGCACATGGGGGACCCGGTCGACACCCGCGACCGGACGGAGCTGGCGGCGCTCGTGGACGCCGGCGCCCGGCCGAAGTGGCTGATGTTCTGGGGGCACCGGGCCCGGCAGGACGGCGCGATCGGGCAGGGCGCGCTGAGCCAGTGGTGGCCGTGCCGGTTCACCGTGGACGGCGTGGAGTACGCGAGCGCCGAGCACTGGATGATGGCCGGCAAGGCCCGCATGTTCGGGGACGCCGCGATCGAGCGGCGCGTCCTGGCGGCCCGCACGCCCGCCGAGGCCAAGAAGCTCGGCCGACTGGTCGCGGACTTCGACGAGGCCACCTGGACGGCCGGGCGCTTCGAGCTCGTCGTGGCGGGCAACGTCGCGAAGTTCGGCCAGGACGAGGCCCTGCGCAGCTACCTGCTCGGCACCGCGAACCGCGTCCTCGTCGAGGCCAGCCCGGTCGACCGCGTCTGGGGCATCGGCCTCGCCGCCGACGACGAACGCGCGGAACGCCCGGCCGAGTGGCGCGGGGAGAACCTCCTCGGCTTCGCCCTCATGGAGGCCCGCGCCCGCCTCACCGCCTGAGGCCCGCGCCCGCCTCACCGCCTGAGGCCGGTCGCCCCGCCTCACCGCCTGAGGCCGGTCACCCCCCTCGCCGCCCGAGGCCGGTCGCCTCCCCCGGAGCGCGACCGGCGCACTTCTCGCAACGACCGCCGTCCGCGCGCTCCTTGACACCAGCCGGAGACGGCTGGACGTGCCCCCGTAACCGCCCCGCCACATTCTGACACCAGGATGTCTCGCAGTCAGGGACCAGATGGACAGGGTGGGGCGATCATGCGCATGCGGTCGAGCGCGCAAGAAAGCGAACTGCAGGCTCACGAACTGCGCGCGGAGCTGGACGAGTTACTCCGCGCCAGCCGGTACGCCGGGCAGCGCGAGCGACGGCTCACCGAGGCGATACAGGCCTCCCCGGACCGGCAGTGGCCGGACGGGGAGCTCATGCGGCAGCTCGCCCAGGCGCGCACGC
Source organism: Kitasatospora sp. NPDC059722 (assembly GCF_042733235.1). Classification (NCBI taxonomy): domain Bacteria; kingdom Bacillati; phylum Actinomycetota; class Actinomycetes; order Kitasatosporales; family Streptomycetaceae; genus Kitasatospora; species Kitasatospora sp. NPDC059722. The sequence continues at coordinate 137,763 of NZ_JBHWGD010000003.1, read as the reverse complement.
TGCGCGAGGGCCTGGGCGCCCGGTGCATCCAACTGAGCGACCAGCTACAGCAGTTGGAGTTCGACCTGCGCCAGCACCCGGCGCAGGCGCCGCAATTCGCCACCCCGGAGCCGCCACCGCCGCGCCCGGACATCGGGGCGCTGGCGGGGCGGGTGACCACGCTCCACCGCAGCGGTGCCCTCACCGAGGTGGCCGACCTGCTGACCCAGGCCGCCGTCCGGCTCACCCCGGACGAAACCGCCCAGCTCGCCGGCCTCCTGGCCCGAAGAGGCCCGGGCGAGGCCTCCCGGCAACTCGCCCGCAGCGCCGCGCACACGGCCCCCGAGCACGCCGTCGCGGTGCTCGCCGAACTGCGCGAGGCGGGGCTCGCCGACGAGGCGGCCGAATTGTTCCACGCCTTCTGGGGCTACCCGGCCACCGCCCTGCCCGCCCTCCTCGCGGCCCTGGAGCACGCCGGCCAACTCGCCGACGGGGCCACGCTCCTGTGGGAGTGGGGCTCCGCCCCGACGCCCGAGCTGACCGTCCTCGCCGCCGGCCTCCGGCAGGCGGGCCGCCACAACGACGTCCGGACGCTGCTGCGCCAGGCCGCAGGCCGCCCGACGGCCGACCTCGCGGCCCTCGCGACGGACCTCCCGGCGCCCCTGCCCGCCGTGCTGCTGCACGAGCTCGCCGCGCTCCGCCCGCCCGTCGAACTCGTCCGGCTGGCGGCCTCGCTGGACCACCACCGCGGCCTCTACGACCTGCTCCTCTCCGCCCTGCACGCCGACCCGGCCAGGCACCGCGCGACCCTGGCCGCCCTCCGCGCGGCGGGCCTGCCGACCGAACCCGCCGTGCCCGCCCGCTCCCGCTGGGGCCGGCGGTAGGGCGCGGAGCCCGAACGCGAGGAAGCCCCCGCCCGTCCCGCAGGACGAACGGGGGCTCCCCGGAGAGCGAGCGGCCTCAGCAGCCGATCAGGCGCGCGGCCAGGTACGACTTGACCTGGTCGAGCGAGACGCGCTCCTGCGCCATGGTGTCGCGCTCGCGCACGGTCACCGCGTTGTCCTCAAGGGTGTCGAAGTCGACGGTGACGCAGAACGGCGTGCCGATCTCGTCCTGGCGGCGGTAGCGCTTGCCGATGGCGCCGGCGTCGTCGAACTCGACGTTCCACGCGGTGCGCAGGTCGGCGGCGAGGCCGCGGGCCTTCGGGGACAGCTCGGCGTTGCGCGACAGCGGCAGGACGGCGACCTTGACCGGGGCCAGGCGCGGGTCGAGCCGCATGCCGACGCGCTTCTCCAGGACGCCCTTGGCGTTGGGCGCCTCGTCCTCGAAGTAGGCGTCGATCAGGAAGGCCAGCATGGCGCGGTTGAGGCCGGCCGCCGGCTCGATGACGTACGGGAAGTACCGCTCGCCGCTCTCCTGGTCGAAGTACTTGAGGTCCTGGCCGGAAGCCTCGCTGTGCACCCGCAGGTCGTAGTCGGTGCGGTTGGCGACGCCCTCGAGCTCGGAGAACTCGCTACCGCCGAAGTTGAAGCGGTACTCGATGTCCACCGTGCGCTTGGCGTAGTGGGAGAGCTTCTCCTTCGGGTGCTCGAAGAAGCGCATGTTCTCGGTGCGCAGGCCGAGGCCGACGTACCAGTCCCAGCGCTGCTGGAGCCAGTACTCGTGCCACTGCTCGTCCTCGCCCGGCTTGACGAAGAACTCCATCTCCATCTGCTCGAACTCGCGGGTGCGGAAGATGAAGTTGCCGGGGGTGATCTCGTTGCGGAAGCTCTTGCCGGTCTGGGCGATGCCGAACGGCGGCTTCTTGCGCGAAGTGGTCTGGACTGCCTTGAAGTTGGTGAAGATGCCCTGGGCGGTCTCGGGGCGCAGGAAGGCCAGGCCGCCGGCCTCCTCGGTGACGCCGAGGTGGGTCTTCAGCATGCCCGAGAAGTCCTTGGGCTCGGTGAACTGGCCCTTGGTGCCGCAGTCGGGGCAGTTGACGTCCTTGAGGCCATTCGGCGGCGGGAAGCCGTGCTTGGCCTCGTACTTCTCCTCAAGATGGTCGGCGCGGTGGCGCTTGTGGCAGGAAAGGCACTCGGTCAGCGGGTCGTTGAAGGTGGCGACGTGGCCGGAGGCCTCCCACACCTCGCGGGCGAGGATCACCGACGAGTCCAGTCCGACGACGTCCTCACGGGCCTGCACCATCGTGCGCCACCACTGGCGCTTGATGTTCTCCTTGAGCTCGACGCCCAGCGGCCCGTAGTCCCAGGCGGCACGCGTACCGCCGTAGATCTCGCTGCAGGGGTAGACGAAGCCACGGCGCTTGCTCAGGCTGACGATCGTGTCGATCTTGTCGGCGGCCACAGTGCTCTCTTCAGTACGTAAGGCACGGTCAGGGCACGGCTGGTTGCTCGTACCCGAATACCTCAGATTACCGGCCCCATGGGTACGGGGTTCAAATCGGTATCGTCGGACCGGCCCCACTGATTCCCATCGCACCACCCGAGCCGGTCACCCGCCGTTCACCCACCCGAGTGATTTGACAATCGTTTCCAATCAAGATGAGAATGATTGTCATGATGATCCGACGACACGCTCGCACCTCCATAGCCTTGGCCGCCACCACGATCGCCGCCGCGCTCACGCTCACCGCGTGCGGCGGCAGCAGCAGCGCCAAGGACGCGGACGGCAAGCTGAACGTCGTCGCCTCCTTCTACCCGATGGAGTTCCTCGCCCAGCAGATCGGCAAGGACCACGTCGCGGTCACCGACCTCACCGCCCCTGGCGTCGAGCCGCACGACCTGGAGCTCACCGCCAAGCAGGTCGCGAGCGTCCAGAAGGCCGACGCGATCCTCTACCTCAAGGGCCTGCAGCCGACCGTCGACCAGGCCGTCGGCCAGTCCTCCGCGAAGGCGAAGATCGACGCCACCGCCGCCAGCCCGCTGGTCGACCACCACCTCGACGAGGACACCGCCGCGGGCGACGGCCACAAGCACGACGGCCCGGCCGGCGACCCGCACATCTGGCTCGACCCGGCCCGCTACGCGGCGATCGCCAAGAGCATCGGCGACTCCTTCGCCAAGGCCGACCCGGCCCACGCGGACGACTACCGGAAGAACACCGACGACCTCGTCAACCGGCTCGGCGCCCTGGACAAGGAGTTCCAGACCGGGCTGAAGGACGCCAGGACCAGGACCTTCGTCACCAGCCACGCCGCCTTCGGCTACCTCGCCGACCACTACGGCCTCACCCAGGTCGCCATCAACGGCGTCGACCCGGAGTCCGAGCCCACCCCGGCCCGCCTCGCCGCGGTGCAGAAGGCCGCCAAGGACAACGGCGTCACCACGATCTTCTTCGAGGCCCTCGTCGACCCCAAGCTCGCCAACACCGTCGCCAAGGACCTCGGTCTCAAGACCGCGGTCCTGGACCCGCTGGAGGGCGTCAAGGACCCGGCCAAGGACGACTACCTGAGCGTGATGCGGCAGAACCTGGCCAACCTCCAGGCCGCCCTGGGCGCAGCTCCTGCCGCCGCCCCGACCGGCACCGCCCCGACGACGGACGCCCCGGCCACCACCGCCCCGACCCCCGCGCCCACCGCCAGCTGACGGGACCCCCGATGAACCACCCGATACCCCCGGCCGTCCGCCTCCACAGCGCCGTCGCCTCGCGCGGCGGCCGGCCGGTGCTGCGCGGGATCGACCTCACGGTCGAGCCCGGCGAGGTCGTCGCCCTGCTCGGCGCGAACGGCTCCGGCAAGTCGACCACCGTCAAGACCGTGATCGGCTCCGTCCCGCTGGAGCAGGGCGCGCTGGAGCTGTTCGGCATCCCCTTCGCCAAGTTCCGCGCCTGGCACCGGATCGGGTACGTCCCGCAGCGCACCACCGCCGCCTCCGGCGTCCCGGCGACGGTGCGCGAGGTCGTCTCCACCGGACGGCTCCCGCAGCACCGCCTGCTGCCGTTCCGCCGCAGGGACCGGGACGCCGTGGACCGCGCGCTCGCCGCCGTCGGCATGCTCGACCGGGCCGGGGACGGCGTCGGCGACCTCTCCGGCGGCCAGCAGCAGCGCGTGCTCATCGCCCGCGCCCTGGTCGGCTCCCCCGACCTGCTGATCATGGACGAGCCGATGGCCGGCGTCGACGCCGCCAGCCAGCAGGTGCTCGCCGACACCCTGCGCGCCGAGGTCGCCCGCGGCGCCTCCGTGCTCCTCGTCCTGCACGAACTCGGGCCGCTGGAGCCGCTGATCGACCGCGCCGTGGTGCTCCGGGACGGCTGCGTCGCGCACGACGGCCCGCCGGTGCCAAACACCGGCCTGCACGCCCTGCCCGGCCACGACCACGTCCACCCGCACGCCGACCACACCCCGCCGAGGCTGCTCGCATGACCGAGATGCTCTCCTACGACTTCATGCAGCGCGCCCTGCTCGCCGCCGTACTGGTCGGGATCACCGCCCCCGCCGTCGGCATCTACCTGGTGCAGCGCCGCCAGGCCCTGATGGGCGACGGCATGGGCCACGTCGCGATGACCGGCGTCGGACTCGGCTTCATCTTCCAGACCAGCCCGGTCTGGATGGCCGTCCTGGTCTGCGTGCTCGGCGCCGTCACCATGGAGCTCGTCCGCTCGCGCGGCAACCAGCGCGGCGACATCGCCCTCGCGATGCTCTTCTACGGCGGCATGGCCTGCGGCAAGCTCCTCGTCTCGCTCTCCGCCCAGGCCGGGGCCGGCTCGCTGGAGAGCTACCTGTGGGGCTCCATCCTCACCGTCGCCCCCGCGGACCTCGCCGCGATCGCCGCACTCGGCGCGGTGGTCATCGCCGTCACCGTCGGCCTGCGCCGCCAGCTCTTCGCGATCTGCCAGGACGAGGACTTCGCCCGGGTCACCGGCCTGCCGGTGCGCACGCTCAACCTGCTGCTCGCGGTCATGGCCGCGGTCACCGTCACCGTCGCCATGCGGGTCGTCGGCCTGCTGCTGGTCAGCGCCCTGATGGTGGTCCCGGTGGTGGCCGCCCAGCAGCTCACCCGCTCCTTCGCCGCCACCCAGGCGGCCTCGATCGCGCTCGGCGTGGTCGTCTCGCTGGCCGGCGTCACCGGCTCCTACCAGCTCGACGTGCCCTCCGGCCCGGCCATCGTGCTGCTCGCCATCGCGGTGTTCGCGGTGTTCAGCGCGATCGCCGCGCCGCTGGCCCGACGCCGCCACCGGGCGGGCGCCGACCCGGGGCCGCGCGAGTGCGACGTCCAACTGCCCGGACGGGCTTCTTCGAACACCTCTGACGCGGGCACGCCGGAGGGGCGGGCGGGGCTGGCACAATGAGGTGCGAGACGCCCACCACCCCAGGAGGACCCACGGTGACCACCGCCGGCCCGTCGCCGCGTGCCCGATCGACCCGGCAGCGTGCCGCCGTCTCGGCGGCCCTGGACGAGATCGAGGACTTCCGCAGCGCGCAGGAGCTCCACGACATGCTCAAGCACCGCGGAGACTCCGTCGGGCTGACCACGGTCTACCGCACGCTCCAGTCCCTCGCCGACGCCGGCGAGGTCGACGTGCTGCGCACCGCCGACGGCGAGGCGGTGTACCGGCGCTGCAGCAGCGGTCACCATCACCACCTGGTCTGCCGGCACTGCGGCGCGACCGTCGAGGTCGAGGGCCCGGCGGTGGAGCGGTGGGCCAACTCCGTCGCCTCGGAGCACGGGTTCAGCGACATCGCGCACACGCTGGAGATCTTCGGCACCTGCGCGGAGTGCGCCAAGAAGGCCTGACGGGCCGCACACGCCTGACGGAACGACGGAAAGGCCCGTGGGAACGGATCCCACGGGCCCTTCCGTCGTGTCCTCAGCGCTGCGCGGGGACTCCCTGCGCGGGCACCTCGTTCGGGATGGCCCCGCCGAAGCGCCGGTCGCGCATCGCGTACTGCTCGCAGGCACGCCACAGGTCGCGGCGGTCGAAGTCCGGCCAGAGCACGTCCTGGAACACGAACTCGGCGTAAGCGGACTGCCAGAGCAGGAAGTTGGAGGTGCGCTGCTCGCCGCTGGGGCGCAGGAACAGGTCCACGTCCGGCATGTCCGGGTGGTACAGGTACTTGGCGATGGTCTTCTCGCCGACCTTCTTCGGGTCGAGCTTGCCGGACGCGACGTCGGCCGCGATGGCCTGCGCCGCGTCCGCCAGTTCGGCCCGGCCGCCGTAGTTGACGCACATGTAGAGCGTGACGGCGTCGTTGTCCTTGGTCTGCTCCTCGGCGACCTTGAGCTCCTGGACGACGCTCTTCCACAGCTTGGGCATCCGGCCGGCCCAGCGCACCCGCACGCCCATCGCGTCCATCTCGTCGCGGCGGCGGTGGATGACGTCCCGGTTGAAGTTCATCAGGAACTTCACCTCGTCGGGCGAGCGCTTCCAGTTCTCGGTGGAGAACGCGTACAGCGAGATGTTCTTCACGCCGAGCTCGATCGCGCCCTTGAGCACGTCCAGCACGACCGCCTCGCCGACCTTGTGGCCCTCGGTGCGCGGCAGCCCGCGCTCCTTGGCCCAGCGGCCGTTGCCGTCCATCACGATGGCGACGTGGTTCGGCACCAGCTCGCCGGGGATCTTCGGGGGCCGGGCGCCGCTGGGGTGCGGGGTCGGGGGGAGGTACTCCCGCTGCTTGCCGCCGCCGAAGAGCCGTCGCGCTGCCATGTGCTCACTTCTCCACGTATCTCATCGAGCGGATTCCCCGCTCCAGGTGCCACTGCAGATAGGCCGCGACGAGGCCGCTGCCCTCCCGCCAGTACCGCGGCTCGCAGGAATCCGCCGTCTGCCAGTCGCCCGACAGCAGCGCCCCGAGCAGTACCAGTGTCTCAGGGGAGGGTACGGCACATCCGGGCACTCGGCAGTCCGCGCACAGCACCCCGCCCGCCGGGAGCGAGAAGAAACGGTTCGGCCCGTCCAGCCCGCACTTGGCGCAGTCGGTGAAGCTCGCGCCGTACCCGTTCACCGCGAGCGAGCGCAGCAGGAAGGCGTCCAGCACCAGGTGCGACTCGTGCAGCCCGGCCGCGAGCGTGCGCAGACCCCCCACGAGCAGCAGGTACTGCTGGACGGCCGGCTCGCCCTCGTTCTCGGCGAAGCGCTCGGCCGTCTCCAGCATCGCCGTCCCGGCGGTGTACCGGCCGTAGTCGGTGACGATCGAACCGCCGTACGGCGCGATCGTCTCGACCTGGGTGCACAGCGGCAACCCGCGGCCGATCAGCTCACTCCCCCGGCTGAAGAACTGCACGTCCACGTGCGAGAACGGCTCCAGCCGGGCGCCGAACTTGGACTTGGTCTTGCGCACCCCGCGCGCCACCGCGCGCACCTTGCCGTGCTGGCGGGTCAGCAGGGTGATGATCCGGTCGGCCTCGCCGAGCTTCTGCGCCCGCAGCACCACGCCGTCGTCCCGGAACAAGCTCATGCGCCCGCCTCGCTACGCTCGGCAGGGGCATTCGCCCACTCGCACCTGTTCAATGACTCGCTCGCTCCGCCATGCCCACCATTGTCGCCCACCCGGGCGCAGCCGTGTGCCCGCACCCAGGCCGTGGGGGAGGACCTGTGCGGTGCGGGTCACGGCGGGCCCGGAGGGGGGGAGACGGGCCCGTTTGTGGGGGTTGGTGATGGCTCTGCGGCAGTGTGTGGAGAGAGCAGGTCTAGTACGGCGCCCGGGTGGCCGCCTCCAGCAGCGCCGAGACCCGGGTCTGGGGCAGGTCCAGGCAGCGCCCGACCGCGGCCAGCGCCTCCCGCTCCTGCGGCAGGTAGCGCCCGTCGGCGAGCGCGATCGCCGCGCCCTGGAGCAGCAGCCGCTCGCGGCCCTGGTGGGCCAGGTGCGGGGCGAGCGGTTCGAGCACCGCGTGCAGTTCCACGGCGAGGCCGCCGGCCTCCCCCAGCCTCCGGCCGGGAGGTGCCCCCAGGTCCTGGGCGTCGTAGAGTTCGCCGCCGAGCCCGGACAGGGCGGCGAGCGCGGCCAGCACCTGGGCCTCGCCGCAGTCCTCGAACCCGGCCTCGCGCACCGCCGCGCAGGCGGCCTCGCGGGCCGCGCGGTGGGCGGTGCCGCCGGCCGCGAGCAGGGCCAGCGCGATCGTGTACTGGGCGTCCCGCAGCATGCCGCCGAGCCGGACGCAGGTGGGCTGTTCGAGGCTCTCGACCCCGTACCGGCCGTCGCAGCCGGTGCACTGCACGCTGCCGATCACCGGTCCGAGCGGGAGCACCGGGGTGCCCAGCAGCCGCAGCCACCGCCGGCCGTGCTGCCGGCGGTAGTTGCGGTCCCCGCCGCAGCCCGGGCAGAAGAAGTCACCGAGAACGTCGGTCCGCCACCTCGGGCGAACACCCCACAAGCTGGTCACGGCGCCACTCCCCAGACATGGCAGGCGGCCTGCACAACTATGGGCAGGTCACGCGACCGGACACCGAGGCCGTCCCACCGACCCGGCTTTCCGGTGGATCGATGTTGCCACGCCCGGAGGCGGGTGTCAGTACCCCGAACGCCTTCCGGAGCGAAAAAATGTGGCCCAGGACACAGTCGGGGCGGGCAACGCCGAGGGCCGCCCCGCAGGACGGCCCTCCGTGCGTGCCACTCGTACGAACTACCCGCGCTGCGCCCGGTTGACGGCGCTGATCATCGCCTTCAGGGACGCCAGCACGGTGTTGGCGTCGATGCCCACGCCCCACAGCACCTTGCCGTCCACCGCGCACTCGACGTACGCGGCGGCCTGGGCGTCGCCGCCCTCGCTCAGCGCGTGCTCGGAGTAGTCCAGGACCCGCACGTCCACGTCGATCCGGCCCAGCGCGTCGGCGAACGCGGAGACCGGGCCGTTGCCGACACCGGTCAGGGTGACCGGCACGCCGTCCACCACGGCCCCGGCGATCAGCGCGTCCCGGCCGTCCTCGGTGGTCAGGGTGCGCGAACCGCTCAGCGTGATCCGGCCCCACGGGTTGTCCGTGGTCGGCAGGTACTCGTCCTCGAAGACCCGCCAGATCTCGGCCGGGGTGACCTCGCCGCCCTCGGCGTCGGTCTTGGCCTGGATGATCCGGGAGAACTCGATCTGCATGCGGCGCGGCAGGTCCAGCTTGTGGTCGTTCTTCAGGACGTACGCGACACCGCCCTTGCCGGACTGGCTGTTGACCCGGATGACCGCCTCGTAGGTGCGGCCGACGTCCTTCGGGTCGATCGGCAGGTACGGCACGCCCCAGGTGTGCTCCGCCACCGGCACGCCCGCCGCCTTCGCGTCCGCCTCCAGGGCGTCGAAGCCCTTCTTGATGGCGTCCTGGTGCGAGCCCGAGAAGGAGGTGTAGACCAGGTCACCGGCGTACGGGTGGCGCGGGTGCACCTCCATCTGGTTGCAGTACTCGGCGGTGCGGCGCACCTCGTCGATGTCGGAGAAGTCGATCTGCGGGTCGACGCCCTGCGAGAACAGGTTCATGCCCAGGGTCACCAGGTCGACGTTGCCGGTCCGCTCGCCCTGGCCGAACAGGCAGCCCTCGATGCGGTCCGCACCGGCCATGTAGGCCAGTTCGGCGGAGGCGACGGCGGTGCCACGGTCGTTGTGCGGGTGCACCGACAGACAGACGAACTCGCGGCGCGACAGGTTGCGCGACATCCACTCGAACTGGTCGGCCTGGACGTTCGGGGTGGCCCGCTCGATGGTGGCCGGCAGGTTCAGGATGATCTCGCGGCCCTCGCCCGGCTGCCAGACGTCCATGACCGCCTCGCAGACCTCCAGCGCGAAGTCCAGCTCGGTGTCGACGAAGATCTCCGGCGAGTACTGGTAGCCGAAGACGGTGTCCTCGCCCAGCAGCTTCTCCGCGTACTCCATCACCAGCCGGGTGCCGTCGGTGGCGATCGCCTTGGTGGCCGCCATGTCGTTGCGGAACACCACCCGGCGGAAGAGCGGCGCGGTCGCGTTGTACAGGTGGACGGTCGCGCGCGGGGCGCCGACCAGCGACTCGACGGTCTTCTCGATCAGCTCCTCGCGGGCCTGCGTCAGCACCGAGATGGTGACGTCCTCGGGGATCGCCCCCTCCTCGATCAGCGACCGTACGAAGGCGTGGTCGGTGGCCCCGGAGGACGGGAAGCCGACCTCGATCTCCTTGTAGCCCATCGAGACCAGCAGGTCGAACATCTTGCGCTTGCGGGCCGGCGACATCGGGTCGATCAGCGCCTGGTTGCCGTCCCGCAGGTCGGTGGACAGCCAGCGCGGCGCCTTGGTGATCACCTTGTCCGGCCAGGTGCGGTCGGGCAGGTCGACCGTGCCGAACGGCAGGTAGCGCCCGTGGCGCATGCCGGACGGCTGCTGGCGCACGCTCGCGGCGGTGATCGGGGTGGGACGGTCGACGAAGGCCCGGCCGGCGGGGATGGGCGCGGCGGAGGTCTGCTCGGTCATGGAACGGCTCTCGGCTTCCTGTGGGTGCGGGGCTGGTCGGGTCCTGTGAAAGGGGGGAAAACACCGACTGGCCGGCCTGCTGCCGCTCACGATCCGCCGTTGGACCGCCGGATGACGCGCACAGCTCGATCCCCGCGGCGAGGGAGCCGGCCCCAGTGGACTACAGGCCCTCGACGCGGCAGCTAAGAAGAAGCAGCCCGTTGCGCATGATGATCCCCAGCGTAACCGAGGCACGTGCGCCCCCGAAGTGATCCGGGCAACCTTCCCACTCCTTGAGACGGCGGCACCGGCGCCTCCGCTTGCGCGCGCGCCGGTGACAACCGGTCATCGAGGCCTCACTCTGGGCCACATGACTGCCGCGCCGCCGCTGTGCACCATCGTTCCGCCGTACGTCCTCGACCACCTCGCCGAGGCCGGTCACGAGCCCGCCGCCCGCTCCCTGCTCCTCGACGCCGCCCACCGCTCGACCCGCCACGCCGCTCCCCCGGCCGCCCCCGCCGGCCCCGCCGGCCCTGCCGGCCCGGGTGCCACCGGGCTCAGCCGGGTGATCGCCGACACCGGCCACAGCGAGCGACTGCCCGGACGGACCGTCCGCACCGAGGGCCAGGCCCCGGTCGCCGACCGGTCCGTCGACCACGCCTACGACGGCCTCGGCGCGACCTTCGCGCTGTACGCCGACGCCTTCGGCCGCCGCTCCGTCGACGGCCGCGGGCTGCGGCTGGACGCGACGGTGCACTACGGCCAGGACTACGACAACGCGTTCTGGAACGGCAGGCGGATGGTCTTCGGCGACGGCGACGGCGAGGTGTTCGGCGACTTCACCGCCTGCATCGACGTCATCGGCCACGAACTCACCCACGGCGTCACCCAGTTCACCGCCGGCCTGGAGTACCGGGACCAGCCGGGGGCGCTCAACGAGTCGGTCTCCGACGTCTTCGGCTCGCTGGTCAAGCAGTACGCGCTGCGCCAGGGCGCGGCCGACGCCGACTGGCTGATCGGCGCCGGCCTGCTCGTCCCCGGCGTGCAGGGCGTCGCGCTGCGCTCGATGAAGGCGCCCGGCACCGCCTACGACGACCCGCGCCTCGGCAAGGACCCGCAGCCGGCGCACATGCGGGACTACGTGCAGACCGCCGGGGACAACGGCGGCGTGCACATCAACTCCGGCATCCCCAACCACGCGTTCTACCTGCTGGCCACCGCGCTCGGCGGCTCGGCCTGGGAGTGCGCCGGACGGATCTGGTACGACGCGCTGACCGGCCGCCGGCTGCCCGCCGACGCCGACTTCACCGCCTTCGCCCGGGCCACCGTGGCCGCCGCCAAGGCCCGTTACCCCGACCGGAGTTCGATCGCGGACACCGTGACGGCCGCGTGGGCGCAGGTCGGCGTCAGCCCCGGCTGACGGCACCCCGGCCCCCGAACTCCCGTTCCCCGGGCCGGGGAGCGGGAGTTCGGGACCGGCCGAGACCAGGTTGAGCCGGGCTTAAGGTCACGGTCCGGGAAAAGCCCGGCAAAAACCCATCCCTACGTAGCACCATGGCCACCATGCGTATCCAGGTGACCCGGACCGGCGGCCTCGCGGGAATCGTCCGCCGCGCGGAGCTCGACACCACCGACCGTACGGACGCCCCGCACGTCCACGCGCTCGCCCGCGAGGCCGTCGCGGGCGGGCTGCGGGCCCCGTCGTACGGGGTGCCGGACGGCTTCCACTACGAGATCACCGTCGACGGCCGCACGGTCCACTGCGCCGACCCGAAGCTCACCGACTCGCAGCGCGAGCTGGTGTCGCTGGTGCTGCGCGAGGGCGCGTAGGACGTTCCCCGGGCACCCGCCCCCGCGCGGCACCCGGCCCCGCGGCCGGTCAGAACCCGAGCTTGCGCAGCTGCTTCGGGTCGCGCTGCCAGTCCTTGGCCACCTTGACGTGCAGGTCGAGGAAGACCGGCGTGCCGAGCAGCGCCTCGATGTGCTTGCGGGCCGTCGTGCCGACGTGCTTGAGCCGCGCGCCCTTGGCGCCGATGACGATCGCCTTCTGGCTCTGCCGCTCGATGTAGACGTTCGCGTGGATGTCCAGCAGCGGACGGTCCGCCGGGCGGCCCTCGCGCGGCAGCATCTCCTCGACCACGACGGCCAGCGAGTGCGGCAGCTCGTCCCGCACGCCCTCCAGGGCGGCCTCGCGGATCAGCTCGGCGACCATGATCTGCTCGGGCTCGTCGGTGAGGTCGCCGTCCGGGTACAGCGGCATGCCCTCCGGCAGCAGCTTGGTGATCAGGTCGGCGACCAGCTCCACCTGCTTGTCGCCCACCGCCGAGACCGGGATGATCTCGGCCCACTCGATGCCCAGCTCGACGCCGAGCTGGTGGACGGCGATCAGCTGCTCGGCCAGCCGCTTGGAGTCGACCAGGTCGGTCTTGGTGACGATGGCGACCTTGGGGGTCTTCTTGATCTCGGCGAGCTCCTTGGCGATGAACTTGTCGCCGGGGCCGAGCTTCTGGTCGGCGGGCAGGCAGAAGCCGATCACGTCGACCTCGGCCCAGGTGGAGCGGACCAGGTCGTTGAGGCGCTCGCCGAGCAGGGTGCGGGGCTTGTGCAGACCGGGGGTGTCCACCAGGACGAGCTGGGCGTCCGGGCGGTGGACGATGCCGCGCACGGTGTGCCGGGTGGTCTGCGGACGGTCGGAGGTGATCGCGACCTTCGTCCCCACCAGGGCGTTGGTCAGGGTCGACTTGCCCGCGTTGGGCCGGCCGACGAAGCACGCGAATCCGGATCGGTACGGGGAGGAAGGGGCACTCATGCGCTCCATTCTCCCTGATCACCGGGAGCCGGCCGACCCGGCCGCGCGGTCAGCCCTTGGAACCGCCGCCGCGCGAGGTCAGCGCGGCGACGATCAGCAGCAGGAGGAAGGCCAGCGAGCCCCCGAGCCACCAGGGCGAGCCGGTCTCCTGCCACTTGCCCATCCCCATCACGAACAGCAGCAGCCCGGCGAAGAACGCCACCGTGCCCATGTCCCCAGCCCCCTCACCGATTCCCCTCCGGTGAGATTATCTGCTGAACACAGGAACGTTCCGCCGGGCCACCGACGCGTCGGGAACGCGCGAGAACGCCCCTCAGGAGGCCTTGACCGCCACCCGGAGCGTCCCGTCCGGACCGGCCAGCAGCAGTGGCGTCCCGGCCCCGCCGAGGTCCCGCACGGCCGCCAGGTCGGCCTCGGCCGGCCGCTCCGCCTCGCTCACCACGGCCGCCGCCTCCAGCGACTTCGCCCCGCTGGCCACCGCCATCGCGACGGCCGTCTGCAGCGCGCTCAGCCGCAGCGACTCCAGCGCGACCGTCCCGGCCACGTACGTCCGCCCGGTCTCGTCACGCACCGCGGCCCCCTCGGGGACGCCGTTGCGGGCGCGGGCCGAGCGGGCCAGGGTGATGATCTTCTTGTCTTCGGGGTCGAGCTCGACGTTGTCACTCATGCGCCGAGCATAGGCGCCGACCGGCCCGCGGGGCCCGGGGCGGCCCTCAGTGGCCGACCGGCTGGGTCGGTCCCGGGTTCGGGTTGAGGACCTTGACGAAGGTCTTCGGACCGGACGGCAGCGGCGTCTCCCGCTCGATGCGCCCGCGCCAGAACGGGTTGTCGTGCGGCAGGTGGCTGCTCACCCGTCCGTACATCCCGAACGTCGTCACGACGGTCCCGAACACGAAGGCGAACAGCACGTTCGACATCCGGAAGTTGAGGATGTTGGCGTCCGGCCGGCCGAGCACCGTCAGCCCGTAGAACCCTGACAGCACGAACAGCACGCCGACCACCATGTTCAGGTTCGACGCGAAGTTCCCGCCGATCACCGCCCCCACCACCAGGATCGCGCCCACCACGATGGACAGGATGCTCAGCGCCCCGTTGGTCGACAGCCCGGCGACACGGTCACCGTGCGTCGCGAGGAACCCCGGGTGGTCGGCCAGGCCGAGGCACCCGAACACGATCAGGAAGATCCCCCCGAGCCCCGCCCCGGCCCGCCACACGGTGGCGAGCTTCGAGTCGACGGGCAGTTCGTCTTGCAGCTTCATGGCGACCTCCACCATGGGCCGGCCGGGCGGCACCCGGCCTAGCTGTAGGGATGGCTCCCCTGCATGTGCGGGACCTCGTGCATGTAGAGCGAGCCGCACTGCTGACAGCAGCGCAACCCGGTGCCCCATTCCTGCTCGGGCCGGGTCTCGGCCTCGTCCGCCATGGTCCGGCCGCACAGCGCCATCGCGAGGTCGCCGTCCCGGACCACGTGCCAGACCTTGACCCCGCCCGCCGCCCCTTGCGGGCCGTACTCCGCGCGAAGTTGATGCGTCATGCCCTCCATGGTCGCTCCGCCGCCCCGCCGCCGCTACTCGCGGCTACTCGCCCTGGTCGTCCGAGGGGTCGTCGGCCCGGCGGACGGGGGTGGCGACCATCGAGCCGATGCGGTTGCGGCGGCCGGCGGAGGACTCGGCGGTCAGCAGGATGCCGGTCAGGCCGGTGTCGGCGGGTTCGGGCAGCGGGATCTCGCAGGCGGAGCCGGGGATCGGGACGCGGCCGAGGTGTTTGGCGAGCAGGCCGCCGACGGTCTCGACGTCCTCGTCCTCCAGCTCGATGCCGAAGAGTTCGCCGAGGTCCTCGACCAGGAGGCGGGCGGTGATCCGGTAGGAGCCGTCGCCGAGGTCCTCCACGGGCGCGATCTCCCGGTCGTACTCGTCGGTGATCTCGCCGACGATCTCCTCCAGGACGTCCTCGATGGTGACCAGGCCGGCCGTGCCGCCGTACTCGTCGATCACGATCGCCACGTGCGAGCGGCGCTGCTGCATCTCGCGCAGCAGGTCGCCGGCCGGCTTGGAGTCCGGGACGAAGACGGCCGGGCGCATCACCGCGCCGACCTCCTCCGACTCGGCCTCCCGGTTGATGTGGGTGCGCCGGACGAGGTCCTTGAGGTAGACGATGCCGACGACGTCGTCCTCGTTGTCGCCGACCACCGGGATGCGCGAGAAGCCCGAGCGCAGCGCCAGCGTCAGCGCCTGCCGGACGGTCTTGTGCCGCTCGATCATCACCAGGTCGGTGCGCGGCACCATGACCTCGCGGACGATGGTGTCGCCCAGCTCGAAGACCGAGTGCACCATGCGGCGCTCCTCGTCCTCGATCAGGTCGTCCTTCTCGGCGAGGTCGACGAGGGCGCGCAGCTCCGCCTCGGAGGCGAACGGCCCCTCGCGGTAGCCCTTGCCCGGGGTCAGCGCGTTGCCGAGCAGGATCAGCAGCCGCGGGATCGGGCCGAGCACGGCGGCCAGCGGCAGCAGCACGAAGGAGGCCGCGGTCGCCGTGGTCAGCGGGTGCTGGCGCCCGATCGTGCGCGGCGAGACGCCCACCGCGACGAACGACACCAGCACCATCACGCCGAAGGCGAGCAGCACGGCCTGCCAGGTCGGGGCCACGTTGCGCACGCACACCACGGTGACCAGGACGGCCGCCGCCATCTCGCTGGCCACCCGGATCAGGGTGGCCAGGTTGAGGTAGCGGATCGGGTCGGAGGCGACGGTCAGCAGCCGGGCCGAGCCGCGCCGCCCGGAGCGGACGGCCTCCTCGGCCCGGAACCGGGACACCCGGGAGATGCCCGCCTCGGCGCACGCGGCCAGCCAGCCGAGCACGACGAGCAGCACGGCACCGAGGATGAAGCTCGTACTCTCACCACTCACAGGAGTTCGGGCTCCGCGCTCAGTGGGTGGTGGGGGCCGGCGAGAGGCCGCCGAGCCCGCGACCGGCCCGCCAGTCGTCGAGGATCCGCTTCTGGAGGGCGAACATCTCTTCCTCCTCCTCGGGCTCCTCGTGGTCGTAGCCGAGCACGTGCAGCACGCCGTGGACGGTGAGCAGCTGGAGCTCCTCGTCCATCGAGTGCTTGGACGGGGCCGCCTTGCCCTGCTGCTCGGCGACCTCGGGACAGAGCACGATGTCGCCGAGCAGGCCCTGCGGCAGCTCCTCGCCCTCCTTGCCGGGGCGCAGCTCGTCCATGGGGAAGGACATCACGTCGGTGGGTCCGGGGAGGTCCATCCACTGGATGTGCAGCTCCTCCATCGCCGCGCCGTCCACCAGGATCACGGACAGTTCGGACTGCGGGTGGATCCGCATCTTGTCCAGGGCGAAGCGGGCGACGTCGAGGATGGCTTCCTCGTCGGCGTCCCAACCGGACTCGTTGGCGATGTCGATCGACATGACGGGCTGTTCGCTCAGCTTTCGGTGCGATGGGACTGTCGGGGTGCGCGGGGCGCCGTGGCCTTGCTCGCCGCGCGCCGCTGGGCGGGCTTGCGGGCGGCCGGGGCGTTGTCCTCGGCCTCCTGCCGGGCGTCCCAGCGTTCGTACGCGTCCACGATCCGGCCGACCAGCTTGTGGCGGACCACGTCGGTGCTGGTGAGGACGGAGAAGTGGATGTCGGGCACGTCGGCCAGGATCTCCTGGACGACCTTGAGACCGCTGCGGGTGCCGCCCGGGAGGTCGATCTGGCTGGTGTCGCCGGTGACCACCACCCGGGAGTTGAAACCGAGGCGGGTGAGGAACATCTTCATCTGCTCGGGCGAGGTGTTCTGGGCCTCGTCCAGGATGATGAAGGCGTCGTTGAGGGTCCGGCCGCGCATGTAGGCGAGCGGGGCGACCTCGATGGTGCCGGCCGCCATCAGGCGCGGGATGGAGTCCGGGTCCATCATGTCGTGCAGCGCGTCGTACAGCGGGCGCAGGTACGGGTCGATCTTCTCGTAGAGGGTGCCGGGCAGGAAGCCCAGCCGCTCCCCCGCCTCGACGGCCGGGCGGGTCAGGATGATCCGGTTGACCTCCTTGGCCTGCAGGGCCTGGACGGCCTTGGCCATCGCGAGGTAGGTCTTGCCGGTGCCGGCCGGGCCGAGGCCGAAGACGATCGTGTGCCGGTCGATCGCGTCGACGTAGCGCTGCTGGTTGAGGGTCTTGGGGCGGATCGTGCGGCCGCGGTTGGACAGGATGTTCGCGGTGAACACCTGGGACGGCGCCGGGCTGTCCGGGTCCTCCTCCTGGCTGCGGAGCATGGCGATGGAACGCTCCACGGAGTCCTCCGTGAGGGGCTGGCCGGTGCGCAGCACCAGCATCATCTCGTTGAAGAGCTTCTGCACGAGGCCGACCTCGGCGGGTGCCCCGGTGGCGGTCACCTCGTTGCCGCGGACGTGGATGTCGGCGGCGGGGAAGCCCTGCTCGATCACGCGCAGCAGCGAGTCCGCCGTGCCGAGCAGGGTGACCATCGGGTGCTTTTCGGGGATGACGATCCGGGCGCTGACGCGGCCGTCGTCGGCCGGTTCGGGGCGCGACTGACCATTGGTACGGGTCTGCGATGTGTCACTCATAGGTCGGCGCTGGGGCCTGCCTCATCCCATCCGTGGTGTCGTGTGCCGCTCGGTGTCTCCGGGGCACCAGGGTACGCCGCGAGCGTGATCGCCGCGGCGGGCGGCGGGGCCGCACCCGACGATGCTGCGGCAGATCGGGGGACGGCGCGAGCCCTTTTCGGCGCTCCCGGCCTCACCACGGGTTCCGCGAGCGCGAAGGCGGACGCTCAGGGCAGCCGCCGCGGCGGGACGGGCACCCGGGCGAGGTCGCCGGCGAGCACCAGTTCGCCGTCGAAGTGCTTGCGGGCGTCGGCCAGGTGCTGGCCGAGGTCGGGGTAGCGCTGGGAGAAGTGGGTCAGCACGAGGGTGCGCACACCGGCCTCGGCGGCGGCCTTGGCGGCCTGCCCGGCGGTGAGGTGGCCGTGGTCCTCGGCGAGGTGGGCGTCGGCGTCGGTGAAGGTGGACTCGACGACCAGCAGGTCGGCACCCTCGGCCAGTTCGTGGACGCCCTCGCAGAGCCGGGTGTCCATCACGAACGCGAACTTCTGGCCGAGCCTGGGCTCGCTGACCTCGTCCAGGGTGACCGTCCGGCCGTCCGCCTCGATCGCGCCATCGTGCTGCAGCCGGCCGACCGCCGGGCCCCGGATGCCGAGGGCGGCGAGCCGTTCGGGCACCAGGCGGCGGCCGTCCGGCTCGGACAGCCGGTAGCCGAAGGACTCCACCGGGTGCGAGAGGCGCACCGCGTCCAGCGCGAAGCGCGCGCCGGGCGCGGGCAGCGGGCCCGGCTCGTCGATCGGGCGCGGGCGCAGCACCGCCGTCTCGTGGTAGGCGGTGGCGTGCCGCAGCCGCTCGAAGTAGACCTCGCCGGAGGCGGGGAAGTAGACGTCGACCGGGTGCGGGACGCGGTCCAGGTTGATCCGCTGGATCACCCCGGCGAGGCCCAGGCAGTGGTCGCCGTGGAAGTGGGTCACGGCGATCCGGGTGATCTGGGTGGCCGAGACCCCGGCGTGCAGCATCTGCCGCTGGGTGCCCTCGCCGGGGTCGAACAGCAGTCCCTCGCCGTCCCAGCGCAGGAGGTAGCCGTTGTGGTTGCGGTGCCGGGTGGGCACCTGGCTGGCGGTGCCGAGGACGACGAGTTCGCGCTGCGACACGTAGGTCAGACCATGCTCTCGGTCATCGGCTTGCCGCCGAGCACGTGCACGTGCGCGTGGAAGACGGTCTGCCCCGCGCCGGCGCCGGTGTTGAAGATCAGCCGGTAGTCCTCGACGCCCTCGTCCCTGGCCACCAGGCCCGCCTCGGCGAGGAGTTCGCCGGCGATCTCCGGCTCGGCGGCGGCCAGCGCGGCGGCGTTCGGGTAGTGGACGTGCGGGATGACGAGGACGTGCACCGGCGCCTTCGGGGCGATGTCGCGGAAGGCGAGGACGCGCTCGGTCTTGCGCACCACCGTGGCCGGGATGTCGCCCGCCACGATCTTGCAGAACAGGCAGTCGGGCTGCGGCTCGCCGGCCATCGGATTCTCCTCGGGATCGCGTTCGGGGTCGTGCTTCGTCTGCGCTGGGGCCGTACGGCCGCAGCCTAGCCGAGCCGCCCGGTGGCCTGCTCGTACTCCCGCAGGTGCTTCCAGCGCACGATCCGCACGCCGACGATGTCGCCCTCGCCCTCGAACTCCTCGCTGAGCCAGCTGACCAGCAGGACGACGAAGCCGATCAGCCAACGCCGGGTGAGCCGCCAGGTGTTGGGGTGCATGACGCGCTTGCGGCGGATCACCCGCAGCGCCATGACGCCCTTGCCGACGCTGAAGCCGGTGAGGCGGGCGAGCAGCACCTGGTTGACGAACGACAGGACGAGGCCGGTGGCCAGCAGGCCGACGATCCACGGCACGCCGGCGACCGCGCCGTGCTTGCCCGCGTGGCCGGCCTTGTTCGCGACGGCGAAGGCCGGGCCGACGGCGACCAGGAAGTCGATCAGGATGGCCGGAAAGCGCCGGTAGTTGCTGGTCTCCGGCGGCGTGGGCGCCGCGGTGGCGGCGTCGAACCCCTGCCCGTGGGCCGCGTACGGCTGCGCGGGCTGCGGCTGTTGGGCCGGCTGCGGCTGGTACGGCTGGCCGTGCGCCGGGTACGGGTTCTGCCCGTGCGGCGGGTACGGATTCTGACCGTACTGCGGCTGTGGCGACTGCTGCTGCGGCTGCTGGTACTGCTGCGGCGGCTGCTGCTGCCCGTACGGATTCGGCGGGTACCCCTGCGCCGGGTACGCCTGCTGCGGCGGCTGCGGCTGTGCGTAAGGGTTCTGGCCGTACTGCTGCGGTGATGGATAGCCCTGTGCCATGTGCTCCCCCGTAGAGCTGTCGAGCAAGATCAGCCCCGCATCCTACTCACCGCCCGGAGCGGGAAGTCGGCCCACCCGACTTCCCGCTCCGGACCCGCCCCTACTGCCAGGGCAGCGGCGGCGCCGTCCGGGCCGGCGCCTCGGCGAGCGCGGCCAGCGCGATGCGCACGCCGGCGGCCAGCTGCGGGTCCTCGCCCGCGGCCCACTCGTGCGGCGCGATCGGCACCTCGACGTCCGGGTCGACGCCGTGGTTCTCCACGCCCCAGCCGTAGTTCTCCAGCCAGAACGAGTACTTGGGCTGGGTGACCAGGGTGCCGTCGACCAGGTGGTAGCGGCTGTCGATGCCGATCACCCCGCCCCACGTCCGGGTGCCGACCACCGGGCCGAGCCCCAGCGCCTGGATCGCGGCGTTGACGATGTCGCCGTCCGAGCCGGAGTACTCGTCGGCGAGCGCGACGACCGGTCCGCGCGGGGCGTCCCCGGGGTAGGGCTGCGAGCTGGTGATGTCCCGGGCGACGTTCCAGCCGACGATCCGGCGGGCCAGCTTCTCGATCACCAGCTGGGAGGTGTGGCCGCCCCGGTTCTCCCGGATGTCGACGATCACGCCCTCCTTGGCCATCTCGGAGCGCAGGTCGCGGTGGAGCTGGGCCCAGCCGGCGCTCTGCATGTCCGGGATGTGCAGGTAGCCGAGCCGCCCGCCGGACAGCTCGCGGGTCTCGGCCCGGCGCCCGGCCACCCAGTCGTGGTAGCGCAGCGCCTCCTCGTCGGCGAGCGGGACGACCACCGGGTGGCGCTGGTCGGTGCCGTCCTTGCCGGCCACGGTGAGCTCGACGGGCTGCCCGGCGGTCCCGGCCAGCAGCGGCGCCGGGCCGGTGACCGGGTCCACCGGGCGGCCGTTGACGGCGAGGACGGCGTCCCCGGGGCGGATCGCGGCGCCGGGCGCGGCGAGCGGCGAGCGGGCCCGGGGGTCGGAGGACTCGCCGGGCAGGATCCGGGCGATCCGCCAGAGGTCCCCGTCCTTGACCAGGTCGGCGCCGAGCAGGCCCTGGCGCCGCGCGGGCTCGGTGTGCAGGCCGTAGGGCATGACGTAGGCGTGCGAGGTGGCGAGTTCGCCGTGCACCTCCCAGAGCAGGTCGACCAGGTCGTCGTGCGAGCCGACCCGTTCGACCAGCGGGCGGTAGCGCTCCAGGACGCCGTCCCAGTCGACGCCGGCGAGGTCCGGGCGCCAGAAGTTGTCGCGCATCAGCCGGCCGTTCTCGGCGTACATCTGGCGCCACTCGGCGGCCGGGTCGACCGTCACCCGCAACCGGGCGAGGTCGACGGCCGTCTCGTCCTCGTCGCCCGCCTTGTGGTCGGCCGGGAGGATCCGCAGCTCGCCCTCGTCCACGACCGCCAGCCGGCTGCCGTCCCCGCTGACCGCGAACCAGTCCAGGCCGTGCACGAGCGGCTCGGCCCGGCGCTTCTTGAGGTCGAAGCGCTCCAGCGTGGCCCGGGGCCGTTCGTCCTCCAGCGAGGCCGCCTCGTCGCCGAGTTCGCCGAGCAGCGGCAGGCGCGTCCACAGCACGCCGTCCTTGCCCGCCTTGAGCGCGCCGAAGCGGCCGCCCTCCACCGGGAAGGGGACGATCCGGTCGGCGATGCCGTCCAGGTCGACCCTGGTCACCGGCGCGGCGTCGGCGCCGCCCTCCTCGCCGTCGCCCTTCTTGCCGCGCGGCTCCTCGTCCTCCCCGCCGAGCGGGCGCCCGGCCCGCTGCGGGCCGAACGGGGACGGCGTGTCGGCGGCCAGCGTGATCAGGTACGGGCGGCAGCCGTTGGGGAAGGACAGGTCGAAGACGTGCGAGTCGTAGACCGGGTCGAAGTTGCGCACCGACAGGAAGGCCAGGTAGCGGCCGTCCGCGGTGAAGGCCGGCGCGGTGTCGACGAAGCGCTGCTGGGTGACCTCGCCGACCGTCCGGGTGGCCAGGTTCGCCAGCACGATCTGGCGCAGCGACCACGCCCCGCTGCCCGGCACCGGTCGCGACCAGGCCAGCCACGCGGAGTCCGGGCTGAACACCAGGCCGCTGACCTCGCCGTCGGTGCTGCGGGCCAGCTCGTGCACGGCGCCGTCGGCGAGCGTCACCAGCAGCACCCGGCCGTCGTGCACGCCGAGCGCCGCCTGCTTGCCGTCCGGGGAGACCACCAGCGAGTTGACCCGGCCGAGCTGTCCGGCGGCCAGCCGGCGGCGCTCGGCGCCGTGGACGGCGGGGGCGAACTCCAGCCCGTCCTCGCCCCCGGCGTCCGACACCCACAGCACGCCCTGCGCGCCGTCCTCGCCCGGCACCACGCGGGCCAGCCGGCCGCGCACGCCCGGCGTCTCGTCCAGCACCCGGGCCGGGCCCTCGCGGTGGGTCAGCCAGTGCACGCTCCCGCGCACCACGACGGCGCTGGCCCGGCCGGTGCGGTCCGGGGCGACGGTCTCCAGCCAGTGCGCGGCGTGCACCGGGCGCGGGCGGCGGCCGGTGCGCGGCCCGGCCAGCCGGACGTCCAGGCGGCGCGGCTCGGCGCCCTCGGCCAGGTCCTCCAGGAGCCACAGGTCGCCGGCCCGGTGCCAGACCACCCGGGTGCCGTCGGTGGCGGCGTTGCGGGCGTAGAAGCCGTCCGGGGAGGTGGTGTGGCGGCGCAGGCCGGTGCCGTCCGGGAGGCTGGAGTAGAGCTCGCCGACGCCCTCGTGGTCGGACAGGAACGCGATCCGCGAGCCGTCCGTGCCGGCCACCCACAGCGGCGAGGAGAGCTGCCCGTCGAGGTCCTCGTGGATCCGGACGAACTCGTCCCGGCCGATCCACAGCTTGCCCGCCCGGCCGCCCCGGTAGCGCTTCCACCAGGCCGGTTCGCGGTTGTTGACGGTGCCCAGCAGCACCCGGTCGCCGTCCGGCTCGAAGGCCAGCCCGCCGACCGGCCCGTACGGCAGCCGCACCGGCTCGCCGCCGTCCAGCGGCACCGCGTGCGCCCAGGTGCGGCGCAGGGTGGCCTGCCCGGCGGTGGTGGTGGCGATCGGACGGCCGTCGGCGCTCCACCCCTGCAGCTGGGTCTGGCCGCTGCCCCAGTGGGTGAGGCGCCGCGACGGGCCGCCGTCCACCGGCACGACGTGCACCTCGGGCGCGCCGTCCCGGGCGGAGGTGTAGGCGATGTGCCGCCCGTCCGGGGAGAACCGCGGGTGGTGGACGGGCAGGTGATCGGCCGTCAGCCGCCAGGCCCGGCCACCGTCCAGCGGGGCGAGCCAGACGTCGTTCTCGGCGACGAAGGTGACCAGGTCACCGTGCAGATGCGGGTGGCGCAGGTATGCGCCGACAGGGTTGCTGAGGGGTTCCGTCACGCCGCCAGCGTAGGCACGTACGCGGACGGGGCGGGCCGCTTTTACCCGACTCCACCCGGGTGAGACCGGGGCGGGATCCGGGCGGGAACCGAGTGGGATCCGGGCGAAAACCGGACGGGATCCGGGCGGCCCCCGAACGCAGGGGCCGTCAGGCCCAGCGCCCCGTGCGCCCGAGCAGCAGCGCCCCGGCGGCCACGCCGGCCGTCGAGGTGCGCAGCACCGACGGGCCGAGCCGGTGCGGCTTCGCGCCCGCCTCGGCGAAGGCGGCCAGCTCCTCCGGGGAGACGCCGCCCTCGGGGCCGACCACCAGGACGACGTCCCCGGCGGCCGGCAGCGCGGCGGCGGCCAGCGGCTCGGAGCCCTCCTCGTGCAGCACCGCGGCGAACGCGGCGCCGGCCAGGACGGGGGTCAGCTGGCGGGTCGTCATCAGGTCCCGCACCTCGGGGAAGCGCAGCCGGCGGGACTGCTTGCCCGCCTCCCGGGCGGTGGCGCGCCACTTGGCGAGCGCCTTGGCGCCGCGCTCGCCCTTCCACTGGGTGATGCAGCGCGAGGCGGCCCACGGGATCACGACGTCCACGCCGACCTCGGTCATGGTCTCCACGGCCAGCTCGCCGCGGTCGCCCTTGGGCAGCGCCTGGACGACGACGATCCGCGGCGCCGGCTCCGGCTCGCGGCGCACGGCGGCCACCGTGACGTCGATCGCGTCCTTGCCGAGCACCTCGGCGACCGTCCCGTCCACGCCGAGCCCCAGCCCGTCGGCCAGGGTGACCGCCTCGCCCGCCGTCAGCCGCTTCACCGCGGCCGCGTGGCGCCCCTCCGGCCCGTCCAGCCGTACCACGGCCCCGGGCGCGGCGGCGGCGATCCGCTCGGTCTCTACGACGAACACGGGGGCGGTCATGAGGGGGAACCTTTCCGGGGTGGGACCTGCGGCCCGGGCCGGCAACCACGGCCAGGGCCCGCGACCAGGGGGGACGGAACGCGAAAGGGGTGCCGGGGCGAGGACCCCGGCACCCCTCCGCGGACGGCTAGCGGCCGTTGAACGCGTCCTTCAGACGCGAGAACAGGCCCTGCTGGCCCGGCGCGAACTGGCCGGACGGGCGCTCCTCGCCGCGCAGCACCGCGAGGCGGCGCAGCAGCTCCTCCTGCTCGGGGTCGAGCTTGGTGGGCGTCTGCACCTCGACGTGCACTATCAGGTCGCCCCGGCCGCCCCCGCGCAGGTGGGTGATGCCGCGGCCGTGCAGCGGGATCGACTGGCCGGACTGGGTGCCGGGCCGGATGTCGACCTCCTCCAGCCCGTCCAGGGTCTGCAGCGGCACCTGGGTGCCGAGCGAGGCGGCCGTCATCGGGATGGTGACGGTGCAGTGCAGGTCGTCCCCGCGCCGCTGGAAGACGGTGTGCGTGGTCTCGGCGATCTCGACGTACAGGTCGCCGGCCGGGCCGCCGCCGGGGCCGACCTCGCCCTCGCCGGCCAGCTGGATCCGGGTGCCGTTGTCGACACCGGCCGGGATCTTGACGGTCAGGGTGCGGCGGGCGCGGACCCGGCCGTCGCCGGCGCACTCCGGGCACGGGGTCGGCACGACGGTGCCGAAGCCCTGGCACTGCGGGCAGGGGCGGGAGGTCATGACCTGGCCCAGGAAGGACCGGGTGACCTGGGAGACCTCGCCCTTGCCGCGACACATGTCACAGGTCTGCGCGGAGGTGCCGGGCGCGGCGCCCTCCCCGCTGCACGTCGTGCAGGTGACGGCCGTGTCGACCTGGAGCTCCTTGGTGGTGCCGAACGCGGCCTCCTCCAGGGTGATCTCCAGCCGGATCATGGCGTCCTGCCCGCGGCGGGTGCGCGAGCGCGGGCCCCGCTGGCCGGCCGCGGCGCCGAAGAAGGCGTCCATGATGTCGGAGAAGCCGAAACCGGCCGCGCCGGCGCCGAAGCCGCCCGCGCCACCGCCGCCGCCCGGCGAGAGCGGGTCGCCGCCGAGGTCGTAGACCTGGCGCTTCTGCGGGTCGGAGAGCACCTCGTAGGCGGCGTTGATCTCCTTGAACCGCTCCTGCGTCTTCGGGTCCGGGTTGACGTCCGGGTGCAGTTCGCGTGCCAGGCGCCGGAACGCCTTCTTGATCTCGTCCTGCCCCGCATCCCGTCGGACGCCGAGTACCGCGTAGTAGTCCGTGGCCACCTAATGCTCCGCTTGTTCCGCCTGTAGTAGTGCTGCGACAGGGCACCACCGCTGGTCTGTCCAGCGGTGGCTGATTGCTACGACTCGGCCAGGATCTGACCCACGTACCGCGCCACCGCTCGCACCGCCCCCATTGTGCCCGGATAGTCCATCCGGGTCGGACCGATCACACCCAGTTTGGCCACGCTCTCGTCGCCCGAACCGTAGCCGACGGACACCACCGAGGTGGAATTCAGCCCCTCGTAGGCGTTCTCCCGGCCGATCCGGACCGTCATCGCCGCGTCCGTGGTCTCACCCAGGAGGCGGAGCAGGACGACCTGCTCCTCCAGGGCCTCCAGGACCGGCTGGATGGTGAGCGGGAAGTCGTGGCCGAAGCGGGTCAGGTTGGCCGTGCCGGCCAGCATGATCCGCTCCTCGTTCTGCTCGGCGAGCGCCTCGAACAGCGTCGCCAGGACCGTGGTGACGGTCGGCCGGTCGACCTGTTCGAACATCGCGGGCAGCTCCTCCAGCGCCGCCGGGACGTCCGGCAGGCGCTGGCCGACGGCCCGCGCGTTGATCCGGGCCCGCAGGTCCGACAAGGCCGTCTCGCCGACGGTGCCCGGGCAGTCCACCATCCGCTGCTCGACCCGGCCGGTGTTGGTGATCAGGACCAGCATCACCTTGGCCGGGGCGAGCGCGACGAGTTCGATGTGCCGCACGGTGGAGCGGCTCAGCGAGGGGTACTGCACGACGGCGACCTGCCGGGTGAGCTGGGCGAGCAGCCGCACGGTGCGTGCGACGGTGTCGTCCAGGTCGACCGCGCCCTCCAGGAAGTGCCGGATCGCGCGCCGCTCGGGCGCGCTCATCGGCTTGACCTCGGCGAGCCGGTCGACGAACAGCCGGTACCCCTTGTCGGTGGGGATGCGCCCGGCGCTGGTGTGCGGCTGGTGGATGTACCCCTCCTCCTCCAGCGCCGCCATGTCGTTGCGGACGGTGGCCGGGGAGACCCCGAGGTTGTGCCGCTCCACCAGGGCCTTCGAGCCGACCGGCTCCTCGGTGCCCACGTAGTCCTGGACGATCGCGCGCAGCACGGCGAGCTTGCGGTCGTCGAGCTGGCGGACCTCACCGGCCATGGGGCACGCACCTCCGTCTTCGCACGTTGTCCGTTGTGACGTATCGAGCTGATGCGGGCCTGGAAGGCCCGGGTTTGGCACTCTGAGCGCACGAGTGCCAGAACCCTACCTGCCAGTGTACGGCCCGGGTCCGACGGCAGGAACGGCGCAGCGGGGGTGATCCTGCCCGCAGTTCCCGGCGCGGGGGTGGTGCCCCGCGGCCGTCCGGGTGGCAGCATCGATAGCGGACGGCGAACGGAGGAGCAAGCGATGTCGAGCTCGGCCCAGCACACCCGATTCGCGCCCGACCGCGGCCTGACCGGCCGGATGGTCGGGACCATGTTCGTGATCGGGCTGTTGTACGTCGGATTCACCGGCCTGCTGATCGTGCTGCTGCGCGGCGCCTGGCCCCTGATCGTGCTGATCTCCGGCGGGCTGTTCGTGGCCCAGTTCTGGTTCAGCGACAAGATCACCGAACGGGCCATGGGCGCCCGCCCGGTGTCCCCCGAGCAGTACCCGCAGTTGCACGGCACCGTCGACCGGCTCTGCGCGCTCGCCGACATGCCCAAGCCCAGGGTGGCGGTCGCCGACAGCGACATGCCGAACGCCTTCGCCACCGGCCGCAACCCGCAGAACGCCGTCGTGTGCGTCACCACCGGCCTGCTGCGCCGGCTGGAGCCCGAGGAGCTGGAGGGCGTCCTCGCGCACGAGCTCTCGCACGTCGCCCACCGGGACGTCGCCGTGATGACGATCGCCGGGTTCCTCGGCGTCCTCGCCGGGGCGATGACCAGGATCGCCATGTACGGCGGGTTCATCGGCGGCGGGCGCAACAACAACGACCAGAACGCGGCGATCGCGGCGCTGATCATCCCGCTGGTGTCCATCGTCGTCTACGCGATCAGCTTCCTGCTCACGCGGCTGCTGTCGCGCTACCGCGAGCTCGCCGCCGACCGCGCCGCCGCCCAGCTCACCGGCCGGCCCAGCGCGCTCGCGTCGGCGCTCACCAAGGTCACCGGGCAGATCGCCGCGATCCCGTCCAAGGACCTGCGCCAGGCCCAGCCCTACAACGCCTTCTACTTCGCCCCGGCGCTGAGCGCCAAGGAGACGGCCTCCCAGCTGCTCTCCACCCACCCGACGCTGGAGAAGCGGCTGGAGCAGCTGGCGAAGATCTCCGCCCAGCTGGGCCGCTGAGCCCCGCCGACCCGCCGACCCGCCGACCCGCCGACCCGCCTGAAGGGACCGCCGTGGGAATCCTGGACGCCCTGTTCGGCCGCACCAAGCCCGTCAAGCCCGACCTCGACCAGCTGTTCGGCGTCCCCTCGGCCGCGCTCACCCTGGAGGCCGGCGCCGGGTTCCTGCCCACCGGGCTCGGCTCGGTGTGCTTCGCGGCCGTCGAGGGCGCCGCGTTCGTCCAGGTCGAGCAGCAGGTGCGGGCGCTGCTCGACGCCGACACCGAGCGCGGCGGCGTCCCGGTGGAGGCCTCCAAGGACGGCTACGGCTACTCGTGGCTGCTCGCCCGGCACACCGCGGAGGAACTGCCGGAGCTGGTGAACGACCTGCACGCGGTCAACAGCGAGCTGGAGGCGAACGGCTTCGGGCCGCAGCTGCTCTGCTCGCTGGTGGGCTTCCGGAACGGGGAGGGGCAGTCGCTGGCGCTGGTCTACCTGTACAAGCGCGGCACGTTCTACCCGTTCGCGCCGATGCCCGGCGGCGGGGAGCGGCGCAACAGCCCGCTGGAGCTGCAGATCAACGCGATGCTGGCGAACGACCTGCGGCTGGAGAAGGACCTCGGCCGCTGGTTCCCGGTGTGGGGCGCGCCCGGGCTCTGACGGGCCGTCCGTAGACTCGCCGGCATGCGCAGCCGCCAGTACGGACCCGACCTGACCCCGCCGTGGAAGAAGCAGGCACCCGCCCCGGAGGTGCCCGCCGAGCGGGACCTCGTGGTCGAGGAGGCGGCGACCGGCTTCTGCGGGGCGGTGGTGCGCTGCGAGAAGACGGCGGAGGGGTTCACCGTCACCCTGGAGGACCGTTTCGGCAAGCACCGGGTGTTCCCGATGGTGCCGCGCGGCTTCCTGCTGGAGGGCAGGGTCGTCACCCTGGTCCGGCCGTCCGGCCCGGCCCCCGTCCGCGCCCCGGCCCGCACCGCCTCCGGTTCGGTCGCCGTCCCCGGCGCCCGCGCCCGGGTGGCGCGCGAGTCCCGCATCTACGTCGAGGGCCGGCACGACGCCGAACTGGTCGAGCGGGTCTGGGGCGACGACCTGCGGATCGAGGGCGTCGTGGTCGAGTACCTGGAGGGCGTGGACGACCTGCCCGCGATCGTCGCCGACTTCGCCCCGGGCCCCGGCCGCCGCCTCGGCGTCCTGGTCGACCACCTGCTGCCGGGCACCAAGGAGCACCGCATCGCCGCCCGGGTCACCGGCGAGGACGTGCTGGTCGTCGGCCACCCCTACATCGACATCTG
Organism: Kitasatospora sp. NPDC059722; assembly: GCF_042733235.1. Classification (NCBI taxonomy): domain Bacteria; kingdom Bacillati; phylum Actinomycetota; class Actinomycetes; order Kitasatosporales; family Streptomycetaceae; genus Kitasatospora; species Kitasatospora sp. NPDC059722. The sequence continues at coordinate 108,700 of NZ_JBHWGD010000003.1, read as the reverse complement.
GCAGGCGGTGAAGCCGTCTTCGGTCGGCATCCCGGCCTGGCCGACGGTCCCCCGCGGCGAGGTGTGGAAGGAAGGCGTCTGCCGCCGCCTGGGCTGGCCCGTCGACACCCCGGCGGCGTGGAAGCACATCCTGTCGAAGGTGAACTCCTACAAGGACCTGGAGCCCGAACTCCTGGGCAGGGTGGAAGAGTTGATCGACTTCGCGACCCTCCCGGGTCAGGCGTAGGTCTGGAACTCCGAGGTGTCGAGCGTGACGCCCAGCAGATGCACCGGAATGGGCTCGCCGAACTTGGTGGTCCGCTCGGAGACGTAATCCGGCAGACCCGAGGCGCTCGCCCGGGTGGGTTCGGTGAGCAGCACACAGACGGCCTTGATCGGGTCGACGATCAGGTAGACGGGGATCGTGCCCTCGGCGTAGAGCTCGCGCTTGGTCCGGTAATCGCGGAGCGCACTGGTCTTCGAGACCACCTCCACCGTCGCCACCGGCACAGTCGCTTCGGCAGCCCCTCTCTCGAACACCACGAGATCCGGCTGCAATCGACTGCCACCACCACAGGAGACATCCTGCCTGGTCCAGCGATGCCACCTCTCGGCGGGGATCTGATGGATCAGGGACTCGACGATGAGATTGGTCGTCAGGTCGGAGCTCAAGGACAGCAAGATCTCCCCGAAGATGAGCTCGGCGCGAACACCTTCCGGGATCTCAAGGCTCTCCAGAACCCCCCACACTCGCGCACTTGGAGTAGTCACGCGAACACCCTAGAGGTCGGCTCAGTCCACCAGGTCACGCACGACCGCGTCCGCCAGGAGACGGCCCTGGAGGGTGAGGGTGGCGCGGCCCCCGGCGTAGGTGTCGGGGGCGAGGAGGCCGCTCGCGAGCGCTTCGGCGGCCGCCTCGCGGGCCGTGTCGGTGAGGAGCGTGAGCGGGATGCCCTCGGCGAGGCGCAGTTCGAGGAGGATGCGCTCGACGCGGCGGTCCTCGTCCGTCAGCACCTCGCGGGCCAGGGCGGGGGTGCGGCCCTCGGCCAGCGCCTGGGCGTAGGCGGCGGGGTGCTTGGCGTTCCACCAGCGGACGCCGCCGACGTGGCTGTGGGCGCCGGGGCCGGCACCCCACCAGTCGGCGCCGGTCCAGTACAGCTCGTTGTGGCGGCAGCGGCCCTCGGGGGTGGTGGCCCAGTTGGAGACCTCGTACCAGTGGTAGCCGGCGGCGGCGAGCGCCCGCTCGGCGATCAGGTAGCGGTCGGCGTGGACGTCGTCGTCGATCATCGGCAGCTCGCCGCGCTTGACGCGGGCGGCGAGGCGGGTGCCCTCCTCGACGATCAGCGAGTAGGCGGACACGTGGTCGGGCCCGGCGCCGATGGCGGCGTCCAGGGAGGCCCGCCAGTCGTCGTCGGACTCACCGGGGGTGCCGTAGATGAGGTCGAGGTTGACGTGCTCGAAGCCGGCCGCGCGGGCCTCGGCCACGCAGGCCTCGGGGCGGCCCGGGGTGTGGTGGCGGTCGAGCAGCTGCAGCACGTGCGGGCGGGCGCTCTGCATGCCGAAGGAGATCCGGTTGTAGCCGCCCTCGCGCAGTTCGGCGAGGTAGGCCGGGCCGACGGACTCCGGGTTGGCCTCGGTGGTCACCTCGGCGCCGTCGGCGAGCCCGAACTCGTCGCGGATCGCGGCGAGCATCCGCACCAGGTCGCGGGCGGGCAGCAGCGTCGGGGTGCCGCCGCCGAGGAAGACCGTCTCCACCGGGAGGTCCGCGTCGCCCAGGACGCGACGGGCGAGCCGGATCTCCGCGATCACGTTGTCGGCGTACGTCTCCTGCGAGGCGACCGCGCCCGAGGAGCGGAGCTCGGTGGCGGTGTACGTGTTGAAGTCGCAGTAGCCGCAGCGGCTGGCGCAGTACGGCACGTGCAGGTAGAAGCCGAACGGCCGGGTGCCGAGCCCGTCGAGGGCGTGCGCGGGCAGGGAACCGTCGGACGGCACCGGATCGCCGTCGGGGAGTGCGGAGGGCATGACCCCATTGTCCCGTACGGCCGGGGCGAACCCGCGGGCCGTACGGGACGGGGGCGGCTCAGGCCTCGTTGGCCCCCGCGTACATCGCGGTCACGGCGTCCGCGTAGGTCCGCTCGACCACCGGGCGCTTGATCTTCAGGCTCGGGGTGAGCTCGCCGTGCTCGATGTCGAGGTCGCGCGGCAGCAGGTGGAACTTCTTGATCGTCTGCCAGCGCTGGAGGTCGCCGTTGAGCTTCTTCACGAAGCCCTCGATCAGCTCGTGGACCTGCGGGTCGGCGGTCACCTCGGCGTAGGACTTGCCGGCCAGGCCGTGCTCGGCGGCCCACGGCATGATCACGGCCTCGTCCAGGCCGATCAGCGCGGTGCAGAAGTTGCGGCCGTTGCCGATCACCAGGATGTTGCTGACGAACGGGCACACCGCCTTGAACTTGCCCTCGACCTCGCTCGGCGCGACGTACTTGCCGCCGGAGGTCTTGAACAGGTCCTTCTTGCGGTCGGTGATCCGCAGGAAGCCGTCGGCGGTGAGCTCGCCGATGTCCTCGGTGTGGAACCAGCCGTCCGGCTCCAGCACCTCGGCGGTCTTCTCCGGCAGGTTGTGGTAGCCGCGCATGACGCCCGGGCCGCGCAGCAGGATCTCGCCGTCCTCGGCGATCCGCACCTCGGTGCCCGGCAGGGCGCGGCCGACCGTGCCGATCCGCACGTCCTCCTTGCGGTTGACGCAGGAGCCGGCGCTGGTCTCGCTCAGGCCGTAGCCCTCCAGGATCGGCACGCCGGCGCCGAGGAAGAAGTAGCCGATCTCGGGGGCCAGCGCCGCGCTGCCGGAGACCGCGCCGCGCAGGCGCCCGCCGAACGCGGCGCGGATCTTCGCGTACACCAGCTTGTCGGCGACCGCGTGCTGCGCCCGCAGGGCGAACGGCGCGCCGTCCACCCCGGTGGCGATCCGGTTCTCCTGGACGACCCGGGCGTACTCGCGGGCCACCCCGGCGGCCCAGCGGAAGATCTTGTACTTCGCGCCGCCCTCGGCCCGGGCCCGCCCGGCGATGCCGTTGTAGACCTTCTCGAAGATGCGCGGCGCGGACGCCATGACGGTCGGCCGGATGGCCGGCAGGTTGTGGATGATCCGGTCGACCCGGCCGTCCACCGCCATCACATGGCCGGTGGCGATCTGGCCCGAGATCAGCGTCTTGCCGAACACATGCGACAGCGGCAGCCACATGAACTGGACGTCGTCCGGGCCGAGCAGCCCGCTCGCCTCCTGGGCGCGCGCCTCGTACGCCCAGCAGTCGTGCACCAGGCGCACGCCCTTGGGGCGACCGGTGGTGCCCGAGGTGTAGATCAGGGTGGCCAGCTGCTCCTTGTCGAGCGCGGCGACGGCCTTCTCGACGGCGTCCGGGTGCTCCTCGAGGTACGCGGCGCCGCGCTCCTCCAGCTCGGCCAGGGTGATGAGGTCGAGCCCGGCCGTCTCGGGCGCCCCGGCGGGGGCGTCGAACAGGATGACGGTGCGCAGTTCGGGCAGTTCCCCGATCTGCTCGACGGCCTTGGCGAGCTGCGCGGCGTTCTCCGCGAACATCGCCCGGCAGCCGGAGTCGGAGAGGATGAAGGCCGTCTCGTCGGCGTTGGTGCTCGGGTAGACGGTCGTGGTGGCCGCGCCCGCGCACATGTTGCCGAGGTCGGCGACGATCCACTCCAGGCGGGTGGAGGAGGCCAGGGCGACCCGGTCCTCGGGCTGGATGCCGAGCGCCATCAGGCCGGCGGCCACCGCCTTGACCCGGGCCGCGGTCTGCGCCCAGGTGAGCGAACGCCACTGCTCGGCGCCGGGGGCGCTGTCCGCGGCCTGCTCGTCGACCGGGGCGGGGTAGCGGTAGGCCTCGGCGTTGGGGGTCGCGGCGACCCGCTCCAGGAACAGGTGGGCGACGGAGGCGGGACGCCCGGCGACGATGTCGGCGCTGCCGGAGTCGATCAGGGACTGCGCGGAACTCAACGAGGACCTCCGGGGGCGGGTGGCCGTCTGAGGGATTTGTCGCGGCTCCCGTGGGGGCGGTCGCCGGTCCCCCGTTACGCGTGCGGTACCGGCGAGTAACAAGGGGGCAATCAGCAGCCTAGGGGGAAACCGGTCATTCCGTAAGGGGGTCTACCCGCCAGGCACCCCGCCACCACCCCGGTGCCCCGCGGACGGCACCCGCGTGAACCCCGCAACCCGGCCCGCCCGGCGGTTCGGCAAAGGACTGGACAAACCTCATGTCCCGGCCGGGGGAATCGTCTGTACGAGTGCACGAAGGAACGAGAATTGGGATGCGAATCCACCCGTCGACGACAAGAGTGTGCAAGTGCTGATCAGACTGCTCAGGGCGTACCTGCGCCCGTACTCCCGACCGATCGCCCTGCTGGTCGTCCTCCAGCTCGTATCGACCCTCGCCGCGCTCTACCTGCCCACTCTCAACGCCGACATCATCGACAGCGGCGTCGTCAAGGGCGACACCGGCTACATCCTCAGGGTCGGCGCCGTCATGATCGGCGTCACCCTCGTCCAGGCCCTGTGCTCGATCGGCGCCGTCTACTACGGCGCGCACACCGCCATGGCCTTCGGACGCGACGTCCGCGCGGCCGTCTTCGACCGCGTCCAGAGCTTCTCCGCCCGCGAGGTCGGCCAGTTCGGCGCCCCCTCCCTGATCACCCGCACCACCAACGACGTCCAGCAGGTCCAGATGCTGGCCCTGATGAGCTTCACCCTCATGGTCGCCGCACCGATCATGTGCGTCGGCGGCATCATCATGGCCCTCAACCAGGACGTCCCGCTGTCCGGCCTGCTGCTCGCCGTCATCCCCCTCCTCGGCACCGTCGTCCTCCTGCTCGTCCGCGCGCTGCGCCCCAAGTTCCGCAGCATGCAGGAGAAGATCGACACGGTGAACCGCGTCCTGCGCGAGCAGATCACCGGCATCCGCGTCATCCGCGCCTTCGTCAAGGACGACCACGAGCAGGCCCGCTTCGGCGAGGCCAACGGCGACCTCACCGACGTCGCGCTCCAGGTCGGCCGGCTGATGTCGTTCATGTTCCCGGCCGTCATGCTCGTCGTGAACGTCTCCAGCGTCGCCGTCCTGTGGTTCGGCGCCCACCGCATCGACAGCGGCGGCATGGAGATCGGCGCCCTGACCGCGTTCCTCTCCTACCTCATGCAGATCCTCATGAGCGTCATGATGGCCACCTTCATGTTCATGATGGTGCCGCGCGCCGAGGTCTGCGCCGAACGCGTCCAGGAGGTCCTCGGCACCTCCTCCAGCGTCGTGCCGCCCGCCGCGCCCGTCACCGAGGTCCTGCGCCGCGGCAACCTCGAACTGCGCGACGTCGACTTCCGCTACCCCGGCGCCGAGGCCCCCGTGCTGCGCGGCATCGCCATCACCGCCCGCCCCGGCGAGACCACCGCCGTCATCGGCTCCACCGGCAGCGGCAAGTCCACCCTCCTCGGCCTCGTCCCCCGGCTCTTCGACGCCACCACCGGACAGGTCCTGCTCGACGGCGTCGACGTCCGCGAACTCGCCCCCGAGGCGATCGCCGAGAGCGTCGGCCTCGTCCCCCAGAAGCCCTACCTGTTCACCGGCACCGTCGCCAGCAACCTCCGCTACGGCCGGCCCGACGCCACCGACGAGGAACTCTGGCACGCCCTCGACGTCGCCCAGGCCAAGGACTTCGTCGAGAAGCTCCCCGAAGGCCTCGACGCCCCCATCGCCCAGGGCGGCAGCAACGTCTCCGGCGGCCAGCGCCAACGCCTCGCCATCGCCCGCGCCCTCGTGCGCAAGCCCGACGTCTACCTCTTCGACGACTCCTTCTCCGCGCTCGACTACGCCACCGACGCCCGGCTGCGCAAGGCCCTCTCCCACGAGACCTCCGACGCCACCGTCCTGATCGTCGCCCAGCGCGTCTCCACCATCCGCGACGCCGACCGCATCATCGTCCTCGACGAAGGCGCCGTCGTCGGCAGCGGCACCCACCACGAGCTCATGGCCGGCAACCCGACCTACCGGGAGATCGTCCTCTCCCAGCTCACCGAGCAGGAGGCGGCGTGACCACCCCCCGCAAGCCCAGCGCCCCCCAGCAGCCCGCCGGGCATCAGCCGTCGGACCGGGCGACGGCCGACGAGCTCCCCAGCGATTCCCAGGCCGCCGCCGCCCGCCGCGGACCGGCCGGCCCCGGCCGCTTCATGGGCGGCCAGGGCACCGAGAAGTCCATGGACTTCAAGGGCTCCGGCAAGCGCCTGCTCGGCCTGCTGCGCCCCGAACGCCCCCTGCTCGCCGCCGTCCTCGGCCTCGGCGTGCTCAGCATCGGCTGCGCCGTCACCGGCCCCAAGGTCCTCGGCAACGCCACCGACCTGATCTTCGCCGGCGTCGTCGGTGCCCGCTTCGAGCCCGGCACCTCCAAGGCGCAGGCCGTCGAGGGGCTGCGCGCCCACGGCCAGGGCGGCATCGCCGACCTGCTCTCCTCCGTCGACTTCACCCCCGGCCAGGGCATGGACTTCGGCGCCATCGGCACCGTCCTGCTCTGGGTGCTCGCGATCTACGTCGCCTCCGCCCTGTTCGGCATCGTCCAGGGCCGCCTCGCCACCAAGGCCATCCAGCGGGCCGGCTACCGGCTGCGCCAGGACGTCGAGGCCAAACTCGCCCGCCTGCCGCTGAGCTACTTCGACAAGCAGCCGCGCGGCGAGGTCCTCAGCCGGGTCACCAACGACATCGACAACATCAGCCAGTCGATGCAGCAGACGCTCGGACAGGTCGTCAACTCGCTGCTCACCGTCGTCGGCGTGCTCGCGATGATGTTCTGGATCTCCCCGCTGCTCGCGACGATCGCCCTGGTGTCCGTACCGCTGTCGGTGGTCGTCGCCGCCAAGGTCGGCAAGCGGGCGCAGCCGCAGTTCGTCCAGCAGTGGGCCTCCACCGGCAGGCTGAACGCCCACATCGAGGAGATGTACACCGGGCACGCCCTGGTCAAGGTCTTCGGCCGGCAGCGCGAGTCCGCCGAGACCTTCCGCGAGCACAACGAGGCACTGTTCGCCTCCAGCTTCCGCGCCCAGTTCATCTCCGGCATCATCCAGCCCGCGATGATGCTCATCGGCAACCTGCAGTACGTGCTCGTCGCCGTCGTCGGCGGACTGCGGGTCGCCAGCGGCGCGCTGTCCATCGGCGACGTGCAGGCGTTCATCCAGTACTCGCGGCAGTTCAGCCAGCCGCTCACCCAGGTCGCCAGCATGGCCAACCTGGTGCAGTCCGGCGTCGCCTCCGCCGAGCGCGTCTTCGAACTCCTCGACGCGCCCGAGCAGACCCCCGAACCGGCCATGCCCGAGAAGCCCGACGTGATCCACGGCCGGGTCGCCTTCCAGGACGTCTCCTTCCGCTACGAGCCCGACAAGCCCCTCATCGAGGACCTCTCGCTCAAGGTCGAACCCGGCCAGACCGTCGCCATCGTCGGCCCCACCGGCGCCGGCAAGACCACCCTCGTCAACCTGCTGATGCGCTTCTACGAGGTCAGCGGCGGGCGGATCACCCTCGACGGGGTCGACGTCTCCGCGATGTCCCGCGAGGACCTGCGCTCCGGCATCGGCATGGTGCTCCAGGACACCTGGCTGTTCGGCGGCAGCATCGCCGACAACATCGCCTACGGCGCCCAGGGCGCCACCCGCGAGCAGGTCGTCGAGGCCGCCAAGGCCGCCCACGTCGACCGCTTCGTGCGCACCCTGCCGGACGGCTACGACACCGTCATCGACGACGACGGCGCCGGCGTCAGCGCGGGCGAGAAGCAGCTCATCACCATCGCCCGGGCCTTCCTCGCGCAGCCCTCCATCCTCGTCCTCGACGAGGCGACCAGCTCCGTCGACACCCGCACCGAGGTGCTCATCCAGCGGGCCATGGCCCGGCTGCGCACCGGGCGCACCAGCTTCGTCATCGCGCACCGGCTCTCCACCATCCGGGACGCCGACGTGATCCTCGTGATGGAGAACGGCTCGATCGTCGAGCAGGGCTCGCACGACGAACTGATCTCCGCCGGCGGCGCGTACGCGCGGCTGTACCAGGCGCAGTTCGCGGAGGCCGTGGCCGAGGTGGACTGACCGGAGGTCGCGTTCGGGCCGGGGCGGGACTCTCCCGCTCCGGCCCTCCGCGTTCCCGGGCCCTTCGCGTTCGCCGGCCCTTCGGACGGCCCGGGCCGTCCGAAGGGCCGGCCCTCCGCGCGGCCCGGACCCGCTCACCCGGCCTTCGCTTTCCCCGTGCGGACCGCTACCTTTGGGCCCGTGATCGACGAGGAGGCCCCGGACGCGTTCGAGGCGAACCGACGCTACCTGGGCTCGGTCGCCTACCGGCTGCTCGGCACGTTCACCGACGCCGAGGACGTCCTCCAGGAGGCCTGGCTGCGCTGGCGGGCCGCCGACCGCGCCGCCGTCGCCGACCCACGGGCGTTCCTCACCACCGTCGTCACCCGGCTCTGCTACGACCAGCTCGGCTCCGCCCGGGCCCGCCGCGAGTCCTACAGCGGCGAGTGGCTGCCCGAGCCGTCCGTCTCCTACGCGAGCGCCCCCGACTCCCCCGCCGAACTCGCCGAACGCGGCGAGTCCGTCTCGCTCGCGCTGCTCGCCGTCCTGGAACAGCTCACCCCCGCCGAGCGGGCCGCGTTCGTGCTGCACGACGTCTTCGCGGTCGGCTTCGACGAGATCGGCGACTCGCTCCACCGCACCCCCGACGCCGCCCGCCAGCTCGCCTCCCGGGCCCGCCGCCGGGTCCGGGACGGCGGCCGCCGCGCGAGCGCCGACCGGGCCGAACACCGGCGCGCCGTCGAGGCGTTCGCCGCCGCGGCACTCGGCGGCGACCTCCAGGGGCTGATGGCCGTCCTCGACCCGGACGTGGTGTGGACCGCCGACGGCGGCGGCATCGTCCGCGCCGCCGCCCGCCCGGTCCGCGGCGCCGACAAGGTCACCCGCCTGATCGCCGGCTCGGTCGCGAAGTGGTTCACGCCGGAGCTGCGGCTCGCCCTCGCCGAGGTCAACGGCGAACCCGGCATGGTCTGGTACGACTCGACCACCGGAGCCGTCGCCGGCGTGCTGGCGTTCACCGTCGCCGACGGCCTGATCACCGGGACGTACGTCGTGGTCAACCCCGGGAAGCTCACCCACCTCGGCCCCTTCGAGGGGCTGAGCAGCGGGGCGTGACGCAGGTCACTGTCACACCCCGTCCGGCTGCGTCGTCCCCTTGCCGAACCGCGCTGAACGACAGCGCACCTCGCAGGGAGGCGGACGAGATGAGCAGCACCACCACCGAGAAGCGGATCGTCGTCCTGGGCGCCGGCTACGCCGGACTCAGCACCGCCAAGGGCGCCGGCCGGCACCACGCCGTCACCCTCGTCGCGCCCGAGGAGCGGCTCCTCCACCGCGTCCGCCAGCACGAGACGGCGGCCGGCGGCGGGCGGGACTGGCCCGCCATCGCACGGCTCGCGCGCGGCCGGCGCATCGAGCACCGCCGCGCCAGGGCCGTCGGACTCGACCTCGACGGCCACAAGGTCCAGCTCGACGACGGCACCGTCCTCGGCTACGACACCCTCGTCTACGCCCTCGGCAGCCGCACCGCCTGGCACGACGTCCCCGGCGCCGCCGAGCACGCCTACGGCGCCGAACGCGCCGCCGAACTCGACCACCGCCTGCGCGACGCCGGCGAACCCGGCACCCTCGCCGTCGTCGGCGGCGGCGCCACCGGCATCGAGCTCGCCGCCGAGCTCGCCGAGGCCCACCCCCGGTGGCGGGTGCGGATCGTCACCGCCGGCCGGGTCGGCGGCATCTACTCCCCCAAGGGCCGCGCCCACGTCCGCCGCGTCCTCGACCGGCTCGGCGTGGCCGTCCACGAGGACGCCACCGTCACCGAGGTCACCCCCACCGGGCTGCGCACCACCACCGGCCCGGTCGACGCCGACGTCACCGTCTGGGCCGCCTCGATGGAGCCGCACCCGCTGGCCGCCGCGGCGGGACTGGCCGTCGACGACCGCGGCCGGGCCCTGGTCGACGAGTACCTCCGGTCGGTGTCCCACCCGGACGTCCACGTCGTCGGCGACGCCGCCGCGGTGACCGTCCCCGGCACCGGGACCCTGCGGATGGGCTGCGCCACCGCCCTGCCGATGGGCCAGTACGTCGGCAAGCTGCTCGACGGGCGCACGGACGGGCCCTTCGCGTACAAGTACGTCGCGCAGTGCCTGAGCCTCGGGCGGCACGACGGGATGCTCCAACTGGTCCGCGGGGACGACTCGATGCGGCCCACCGTGCTCACCGGGACGGCGGGGCGGCTGGCCAAGGCCGCGATCGTCGCCGGGGTGCTCGGCGCACTGAAGTGACCGTCCCCGGACGGGAGCAGAAGTGACCCTCCCCGGACGGGAAATGACCGTCCCCGGACGCGCGGAAGGGCCCGGAGCACGATCGCTCCGGGCCCTTCCGCCGCTGCTACTTCTCTTCCGTTACTTCTTTTCCTTGGGGGCCTCGGCGTCGGTGGACAGCGCGGCGATGAAGGCCTCCTGCGGGACCTCCACGCGGCCGACCATCTTCATCCGCTTCTTGCCCTCCTTCTGCTTCTCCAGCAGCTTGCGCTTGCGCGAGATGTCACCGCCGTAGCACTTGGCGAGGACGTCCTTGCGGATCGCGCGGACCGTCTCGCGGGCGATCACCCGGGAACCGATGGCCGCCTGGATCGGCACCTCGAACTGCTGGCGGGGGATGAGCTTCTGCAGCTTGCCCGCCATCATCACGCCGTAGTTGTAGGCCTTGTCCTTGTGCACGATCGCGGAGAACGCGTCGACCGCGTCGCCGTGCAGCAGGATGTCGACCTTGACCAGGTCGGCGGTCTGCTCGCCGATGGGCTCGTAGTCGAGGGACGCGTAACCGCGGGTCTTGGACTTCAGCTGGTCGAAGAAGTCGAAGACGATCTCCGCGAGCGGCAGGGTGTAGCGCAGCTCGACCCGGTCCTCGGAGAGGTAGTCCATGCCCTGGAGGCTGCCCCGGCGGGACTGGCACAGCTCCATGATCGCGCCGACGAACTCGTTGGGCGCGAGGATCGTGCCGCGCACGACCGGCTCGTACACCTCGGCGATCTTGCCGCTCGGGAACTCGCTCGGGTTGGTGACGGTGTGCTCGGTGCCGTCCTCCATGATCACCCGGTAGACCACGTTCGGGGCGGTGGAGATCAGGTCGAGGTTGAACTCGCGCTCCAGGCGCTCCCGGATGATCTCCAGGTGCAGCAGGCCGAGGAAGCCGCAGCGGTAGCCGAAGCCGAGCGCGACCGAGGTCTCCGGCTCGTACACCAGGGCGGCGTCGTTCAGGCGCAGCTTGTCCAGGGCGTCGCGCAGCAGCGGGTAGTCCGAGCCGTCCAGCGGGTACAGGCCGGAGAACACCATCGGGCGCGGGTCCTTGTAGCCGCCGAGCGGCTCGGTCGCGCCCTTGTGCATCGACGTGATCGTGTCACCGACCTTGGACTGCCGGACGTCCTTCACGCCGGTGATGATGTAGCCCACCTCGCCGACGCCGAGGCCGTCGGCGACCTTCGGCTCGGGCGAGATGACACCGATCTCCAGCAGCTCGTGGGTCGCGCCGGTGGACATCATCGCGATGCGCTCGCGCTTGGTGAGCTGGCCGTCCACGACACGGACGTAGGTGACCACGCCGCGGTAGGAGTCGTACACCGAGTCGAAGATCATCGCGCGGGCCGGGGCGTCCTTGACGCCGACCGGGGCCGGGATGGTGTTGACGATGTGGTCCAGCAGGTCCTCGACGCCCAGACCGGTCTTGGCGCTGACCTGGAGCACGTCGGAGGGGTCGCAGCCGATGATGTGCGCGATCTCGGCGGCGTACTTCTCCGGCTGGGCGGCCGGCAGGTCGATCTTGTTGAGCACCGGGATGATCGTGAGGTCGTTCTCCAGCGCCAGGTACAGGTTGGCGAGGGTCTGCGCCTCGATGCCCTGGGCCGCGTCGACCACCAGGATGGTGCCCTCGCACGCGGCGAGGGAGCGGGACACCTCGTACGTGAAGTCCACGTGGCCGGGGGTGTCGATCATGTTGAGGATGTGCGTCGACCCGGTGTTCGGCCCGGTCTTCGGCGCCCACGGGAGGCGGACCGCCTGCGACTTGATGGTGATGCCGCGCTCACGCTCGATGTCCATGCGGTCGAGGTACTGGGCACGCATCTGCCGCGGGTCGACGACGCCGGTGATCTGCAGCATCCGGTCTGCGAGCGTCGACTTGCCGTGGTCGATGTGGGCGATGATGCAGAAGTTGCGGATCAGCGCCGGGTCGGTACGGCTGGGCTCTGGCACATTGCTGGGGGTCGCGGGCACCTTGGTCCGATTCTCCGTTGGTCCGGGGCCGGGGGCGTCCGGGTCATCGCTGACCGGCTTCCCGGGGGGACCGGACAGTCTCGTCCGATCGAAATAGTTCCTCCCATCCTCCCACGACCCCGGCGCGGGCCGCCGTTCGGTCCGGCCCGGGTCGTTCGTGGGGGTGCGGAGCAGGCCTTCCCGCCCGGACCGAGCGGCGACAGGATGGCGTCCCATGATCCTGGAAAGCGCCCTGCTCGACGTCCTGCCCGGCCGGGAGGACGAGTTCCTCGCCGCCTTCGCCGAGGCCCGGCCGCTGATCGCCGTCCAGCGCGGCTTCCGCTCGCTGCAGCTGCGGCGCTGCCTCGACGAGGGGCGCGGCTCGCGCTTCCTGCTCCAGGTCGAGTGGGAGACCCTCGCCGACCACACCGAGGGCTTCCGCGGCTCCGCCGAGTACGAACGCTGGCGGGACCTCCTGCACCGCTTCTACCGGCCCTTCCCTGAGGTCGAGCACTACGGCGAGCCGGTCCTCGACGCGTAGCTCGGTGCGCGGGCGGTCGGGATGCGGCCAGCCGGACGTGCGGCCGGCCGGGGTGCGGCGCTCCGGCCGGTTTGGGGCGGGCGGCGGGCCCCTGGTAGCGTAGTCAGCTGCACCTGGCCTCGGCATGCCCTCTCAGCTGGTCCGACGGCCCGAAGGTGCAACCCGTTCAATACCTTTTAGACAAGACTGAGGCTCCTTCGTGGCGAACATCAAGTCCCAGATCAAGCGCAACAAGACCAACGAGAAGGCGCGCCTGCGCAACAAGGCCGTCAAGTCCTCGCTGAAGACCGCTCTGCGCAAGGCCCGTGAGGCCGCTGCCGCCGGCGAGACCGAGAAGGCCGTCGTGCTGGCCCGCGCCGCCTCCAAGGCGCTGGACAAGGCCGTGAGCAAGGGCGTCATCCACGCCAACCAGGCCGCCAACAAGAAGTCGGCCATCACCAAGCGCGTCAACACCGCCGTCCAGGCCTGACGCCACCGGGGGCCACCGGCCCCCGACGCCGCAGGGTGACCCGGCCCTCTACCCGGACCCCTGAGGCGCGCGAGACTCGCACCGCACGCGGCCTGCGTTCGCCACGCGGGTGCGGTGCACACAGCACTACGGCAGGCGCCGTGACCCCCCTCTTCTCCAGAGGCCGGTCACGGCGCCTGTCGCGTTGGGCCCATGCGGGCGGTGGGAGTGACGCCCCCGAGGGCGCGCGGGAGCGTGGGAGCGTGCGGGGGCGCGGGGGCTTTCGAGGCGCCCCTGGCCGCGCTCGTCGGTACGGCCCAGTACGGCTCAGTACGGCCTAGGGCGGCCCAGGACGGTCTAGGACGGCTCAGTACGACGGACGGCTGCCCGCCCGGGCCGCTCGGGCCACCGCGACCACCGCGCGCTCCAGGGCGAAGGCCGGATCGTCCGACCCCCCCTTGACCGCGGCGTCCGCCTGCGCGATCGCCGTCAGCGCGACGGCCACGCCGTCGCCCGTCCAGCCGCGCATCTGCTGGCGGACCCGGTCGACCTTCCACGGCGGCATGCCCAGCTCGCGCGCCAGGTCCCCCGGGCGCATGTTCCGCCCGGCGCTCGCCAGCCGCCCGATGCTGCGCACGCCGGACGCCAGCGCGTAGGTGATGCCCGTCGGCGGCTGCCCGACCGCCAGCGCCCAGCGCAGCCGCTCCAGCGCCTCCGCCGCCCGGCCGGTGACGGCCAGGTCCGCCACCTCGAAGCCGGTGGCCTCGGCCCGGCCGCTGTAGTAGCGGGCCACGACGGTCTCGTCGATCGTGCCCTCGACGTCCGAGGTGAGCTGGCTGCACGCGGCAGCCAGCTCGCGCAGGTCGCTGCCGAGCGCGTCCAGCAGGGCCTGGCAGGCCTCCGGCGTCGCGGAGCGCCCCAGCGTGCGGAACTCGCCCTTGACGAAGGCCAGCCGCTCGCTCGCCTTCGCCAGCTTGGCGCAGGCCACCTCCCGGCCGCCCGCCTTGCGCCCCGCGTCCAGCAGGCCCTTGCCCTTGGCACCGCCCGCGTGCACCAGCACCATGATCACTTCTTCGGCCGGGGCCTCGATGTACGCCTTGACCTCCTTGACGGAGTCGGCGGAGAGGTCCTGGGCGGCCCTGACCACGATCACCTTGCGCTCGGCGAACAGCGACGGCGTCGTCAGCTCGGCCAGGCTGCCGGGCTGGAGCCCGCCCGGCGGGACGTCCCGCACGTCGGTGTCCGGATCCGCCGCCTTCGCCGCCGCCACCACCTGGGCGACCGCACGGTCGAGCAGCAGCTCCTCCTGGCCGACCGCGAGGGTCAGCGGGGCGAGCAGGTCGTCGGGTGCACTCTTCCTGGCCATCCCCACCAGCATCCCACGGAGCGCGGACAGCCCCGGCCGGACCTGGGCGACGGCACCGCCCGGCGGACCTGGAGAATGGGCCGGTGACCGAAGACCTCACCACCGACCAGCCGGACGTCGACGACCCGCACGCCCGGCAGCTGCTCGTCCTGCCCGACCGCGACGCCGCCGACGAGGCCGCGGAGGAACTCAGCGCCACCCAGCCCGACCTCGGCGAACTGGAGGTCGTCCGCGACGCCCTGGCCGGCGAGGACGACGCCGAGGACGCCCAGTGGCTGGTCGTCGTCGAACCCCCGGAGGACGGGTGGACCCCGGCCAGGCTGCGCGCCCTGGACGCGCTCGCCGCCGAGTACGAGGGCTGGCGCGAGGAGGGCTGACCACACCCGGGGCGGCTCGACCGCCCGGGCTCCCGGGGCGACTTGCGCGCTCTGGCGGACTTGACCGCTCCGGCGGACTTGACCGCTCTGGCCACAACGGAAAACTCCCCGCCGATAGTTGACGGGTGGCCAGGGCGGCGCTTTGCTTCATGGACGGTGGTGGTGGCGTGCGGCTCACTTGATGTCATGCCCCTGACACAAACGCATGGCGCTCCCTGCTTCCCGCTCCCCGCCCGCTCCACCACCCGTCCCCCACGCGACACCCCCACGACTTCGGAGGCCCCCCATGGCCAGGAAGCGTTCCATCGCCCTCGCGGCCGGCACCCTCGCCGCACTCACCGCGCTCGCCCTCACCGCCGTACCGAGCGCGACGGCCCAGAACACCCACCGGTCCGGCCCCGGGAACGTCTTCGTCTACCGCATCCCCACCCACACCGCGGCAGACGCCCAGACGCTCACCGGCGCAGGCTTCGACCTGCTCGAACACCGGCAGGGCGACGACCTGTTCGTCCTCGGCGACGCCCGCGACGGCACCCGGCTGCGACTGCTCGGCTTCACGCCGACGGTCGAGCGGACCATGCCCGACCCGGCCCAGGCGCCGCTCCAACTCCGTCCCAGGAGCGGCCAACTGGCGGCCGGCAACCCGAACGAGACGTACGACGGCGGCTACCACACCGTCAACGCCCACTACGCCCACCTCGACCAAGTCGCCTCCCAGCACCCCGACCTGGCGACCGTGGTCACCTACGGCCAGTCCTGGCGCAAGCAGAACGGCCGACCCGGCGGCTACGACCTCAAGGCCGTCTGCATCACCAAACGGACCGGGAACGACTGCTCGCTCTCACCGAACTCGGCCAAACCCCGCTTCTTCCTGATGAGCCAGATCCACGCCCGCGAGATAACCACCGGCGAAATGTCGTGGCGCTGGATCGACCACCTCACCGGCGGCTACGGCACCGACCAGGACGTCACCGCGCTCCTCGACTCCACCGAACTCTGGGTCGTGCCGATCGCCAACCCCGACGGCGTCGACATCGTCCAGCAGGGCGGCGACAACCCGCTCTACCAGCGCAAGAACGCCGACGACTCGAACGGCTCCGCCTGCGACTTCTCCGGCCAGATCGGCGTCGACCTCAACCGCAACGCCGGCACCCACTGGGGCGGACTCGGCACCTCCCCCGACCCGTGCTCCGAGATCTACCTCGGGCCGCAGGCCGACTCCGAAGTCGAGAACACCGCCCTGGAAGGGCTGTTCCGCAACCTCTACCCGGCCGTGCGCGGCCCCGGCGACACCGACCCCGCCCCGGCGGACACCCGCGGCATCATGATCACCCTGCACAGCGACGCCAGCATGGTCATCTTCCCGTGGGCCCACGACCACACCGTCCACACCGGCAACGACGCCGCGCTGCGCGCCCTCGCCGGCAAACTCGGCACCCTCACCAACTACCAGGCCGGCCAGGCCGGCGAGATCCTCTACGACGCCGCCGGCGGCACCGACGACTGGGTCTACGACAAGCTCGGGACCGCCAGCTTCACCATCGAGGTCGGCGACAGCGACTCCCGCGGCTGCTCCGGCTTCATGCCCGCCTACTCCTGCCAGGACTCCTACTTCTGGCCCAAGATGAAGACCGCCCTGATGTACGCCGCCACCCACGCCCAGGCCCCGTACACGACCACGGCGACCGACGGCTGAACCGCCCCACCCGCCCCACCCCCGGCCGCGGCGTTCCGGACTCCCCGGAACGCCGCGGCCGGCCCCATTCGGACCGAGGACATTTCCGGCTGCCCGTTCATTGACGGTGCATGTTCACCAATTCCGTTGACCGTGAGTCCACTTGGTGAGATTCGCCGAATTCTCGAATTTCTCCGCCGAGGAGTCCGACGCTGTTCATTCCCCGGCCGCCGCCGGTATACCGGGGCCTCCCACCCTATGAGCGCACCGCCGCAGCCACCTTCCCCCTCGACAGGAGTCTTCCGTGACCCGTCGTTACGTCCGGCTCGCCGCCACCCTCGGCGCCGCCGGAGTGCTGGCCGGATCCACCGTCGCCCAGGCAGCCGCCGCCGAAGAGGGCCGCGACGCCCACGCCAAGCACGTGCTGCTGGTCTCGGTCGACGGCCTGCACCAGTCGGACCTCGCCTGGTTCGTGGCCCAGCACCCCCAGTCCGCGCTGGCCCGGCTGGTCGGCGGCGGGGTCGAGTACACCCGCGCGAGCACCACCAACCCCTCGGACTCCTTCCCCGGCATGGTCGCGCAGCTGACCGGCGGCGGTCCGGGCACCACCGGCGTCTACTACGACGACACCTACAACGCCGAACTGCTCCCGGCCGGCACCACCGACTGCGAGAACGCCAAGCCCGGCGTCGAGATCGACCTCACCGAGGACCTGGACAAGAACCAGGACTCGATCGACGCCGGCCAGGGCCTCGCCGGCCTGCCCGGCTCCATCCTGCAGATGACCGGCCGGCCGCAGACGCTGATCAACCCGGCCAAGCTGCCGGTCGACCCGGACACCTGCCAGCCGGTCTACCCGCACTCCTACCTCCAGGTGAACACCGTCTTCGAGGTGGCCCGCCAGGCCGGCCTGCGCACGGCCTGGTCGGACAAGCACGCCGCCTACGACATCCTCAACGGCCCCTCCGGCGAGGGCATCCAGGACCTCTTCACCCCGGAGATCAACAGCAAGGCGACCGGGTACAGCGGCGACTGGACCAAGGACAACAAGGCCACCCAGCAGTACGACTCGTACAAGGTGCAGGCCGTCCTCAACGAGATCGACGGCTACGACCACAGCCGCGCGGAGAAGGTCGGCACCCCGGCGGTCTTCGGCCTGAACCTCCAGTCCGTCTCCACCGCGCAGAAGCTCAACAGCTCCGACGGGCTCCAGGGCGGCTACGCCACCAAGGGCGTGCCCGGCCCGCTGCTCGCGAAGAGCCTGGAGTTCGTCGACCAGCAGATCGGCGCCCTGACCGCGGAACTGCGCGCACAGCACCTCGACGGCTCCACCACGATCATCCTGTCGGCCAAGCACGGCCAGTCCCCGACCGACCCGACCGCGCTCAACCGGATCGACGACGGGCCGCTGCTGGACGGCCTCAACGCCGCCTGGAAGGCCGCCCACCCGGGCGCCGGCAACCTCGTCGCCCACGCGGTCGACGACGACGGCGTGCTGCTCTGGCTCAACGACCGCTCCGACGCCGCCACCGGGTTCGCCAAGAACTACCTGCTGGCGCAGAGCGGCAACGGCGTCGACATCAACGGCAAGGCCCGCCCGTTCACCCGGAGCGGCATCGAGCGGATCTACGCGGGCGACGAGGCCGCCGACCACTTCGGCGTCGACCCGGGCGACCCCCGGGTGCCGGACGTCTTCGGCGTCGCGCAGTACGGCGTCGTCTACACCGGCGGCAGCAAGATCGCCGAGCACGGCGGGGCCCACGCCGACGACCTGAACGTGCCGCTGGTCGTCTCCGGCGCCGGCACCCCGGGCGGCGTCCGCGAGGACGAGAAGGTCGAGACCAAGCAGATCGCGCCGACCATCCTGAAGCTGCTCGGCCTCAAGCCGAACGCCCTGGAGGCCGTCCGCGAGGAGCACACCCGGGTCCTGCCGGTCCACTGACGGCCGGACGGCGGAAGCCGCCCGCCGGCCTCCGATGACCCACCCCGAGCGGCCCCCCCCCCCGCGCGGGCGGCCGCTCGCCCGCAAGCGCGGGGGCCTTTGCTGGGCCGCCACGGCGTGCGCCTGTGTGGTATAAAGAAT
>NZ_JBHWGD010000003.1:89545-89876 GCF_042733235.1 Kitasatospora sp. NPDC059722 | reverse complement strand
CACTGCCTCACACTCCTCCCCCGCGCCCTGCCTCTCCCCCCCCCCCCCCGCCCCACCCCGCCCCCCCCCCCCGCCCCCCCCCCCCGCCCCCCGCCCCCCCCCCCTCGGCCACATCCGCGGTCCCATTCGCTGCGCCGCCAGGGCGTCCCCCATGCGGCGAAAGGCGGTCGGGACTGGGGGCCTCCACCGCTTTCCCTTTTCC
Organism: Kitasatospora sp. NPDC059722; assembly: GCF_042733235.1. Lineage (NCBI taxonomy): Bacteria > Bacillati > Actinomycetota > Actinomycetes > Kitasatosporales > Streptomycetaceae > Kitasatospora > Kitasatospora sp. NPDC059722. The sequence goes on along the minus strand of NZ_JBHWGD010000003.1, from coordinate 89,674 downwards.
CTGCGGCGGGGGCCCCGCGGGGGCCGGGCGCGCCGCAAACCATTCCCGGGCCCCCCCCCCCCCCGGCGATAAAACAAAGTGGTGGCCGTGTTGTAAATAATAGCCAATAAGGTTGATTTAGAAGGATTA
>NZ_JBHWGD010000003.1:83435-89535 GCF_042733235.1 Kitasatospora sp. NPDC059722 | reverse complement strand
ACAACCTGTGTTGGAGGCGGGTCCCGCTTCTTTTTTTTAACCTCGACCCCCCCCCGGATGTCCGCAGCCGCGGCGGCCCGCCCGGGGGGCGCCCCCCCCCCGCCGCAATCCTTCCCCGGGCCCCGCCCCGCCCGGCGGATCATCCAACGTCGTGCCGGTGTGGAACGATCTCGCCATGCTGCTGCTTGCTGACGGAGTCACTCCGGTCCCGCGGATGATGCTCGTGAACGACCTTGAGACGGATAGCGGCGGCTTCTGTGAGCTCAACAGTCCGCTCTTCCTGGCAGTCGGCGACCGGATCGCGTTCGACGGCCGAAGCCTGCTGGTGTCGCGGGCAAGCGGCGAGTCGTTCTCACCCAACGGCGAGTGGGGAATCCGCTGCCGCAGGGGGCCCCGAATCTGACGATCCGGCTTGCCACCCGGGATTCTTGTGACGCGGGTCAGCCTCATCGGCAACGGAACGTCGCGTCTTCCGACGCAGGTCAGGCGCTGAGCTCAATGGGGGCGACGTCGCTGCCCGGACAGTGGGCGGCGGGGCCTGTCACCGATTGCGGCGAGCCGCGTTCAGGTGTTCCTCCTTGATCTCCTGTTCCGGGTGGCGCAGGACCTGCGCTCTGCGCCGTGCGCGCCTGCGGCGGCCGGGCCGGGCATTCGTGAGTGTGCCATGGGGTCAGGGGCGACCGAGAGCGCGGAAGGTCCAGCCGGCCGCGCGCCAGCGGTTCGCGTCGAGGGTGCCTCGGGCGTCGATGACCTTGGGAACGGCGATGTACGGGGCGAGGTCGGCGGGGTCGGCGTCGGAGTACTGGGGCCAGTCGGTCAGGTGCAGCAGCAGCCCGGCGCCGGTTGCAGCCTGGGTGAGGTCGTCGGCGAAGTCGAGGTGGGGGTAGGCCTTGCGGGCGTTCTCCATCGCGGCGGGGTCGTGCACCGTGACCTCGGCACCGGCGCGCTGTAGGGCCTCGGCGACCGCGAGGGCCGGGGAGTCGCGGATGTCGTCGGTGTGGGCCTTGAAGGCAGCGCCCCAGACGGCGATCCGCTTGCCGGTCACGGTGCCGCCGAGCGCTTCGCGGGCGAGTTCGACGGTGTGCTCGCGCCGGCGCCGGTTGATCGCCTCGACTTGGCGGAGCAGGCCGGTGTCGGCGCCGAGTTCCTCGGCGCGGTGGGTGAAGCCGGCCAGGTCCTTGGGGAGGCAGCCGCCGCCGAACCCGAGGCCGGGCCGCATGCCCTTGGCGCCGATCCGGTGGTCGTAGCCCAGGGCGAGGGCGATCTCCTGGACGTCGGCGCCGGTCAGCTCACAGAGCTCCGCCATCGCGTTGATGAAGGAGATCTTGGTGGCGAGGAAGGCGTTCGCAGCGCCCTTGATCAGCTCGGAGGTCGCGATGTCGGTGACGATGAGCGGGGAACCGGTGGCCAGGATGTCGGCGTAGACGGTCCGGAAGACGGCTTCGCTGCTGATGTCGCCGTCCTCGATGCCGAGCACGATCCGGTCCGGCTCCAGGGTGTCCAGGACGGCGAAGGACTCGCGCAGGAACTCCGGCGACCAGGCCAGGCGGGTGCTCGCCCCGTCACGGACGTGCTCGTCGAGGGTCTGCCGCAGCTTCGCGACGGTGCCGACCGGGACGGTCGACTTGCCGATGATCAGCGCGCCGTCCCGGAGCCCGGGAGCCAGCCGGCGGACGGCGGTGTGCAGGTGGGTGAGGTCGTAGGTGCCGCTGCCGTCCTGTTGCGGGGTGCCGACGCCCAGGAAGTGGACGTCGGCGAAAGCGGCGGCCTCCGCGTAGGAGGCGGTGAACCGCAGGGCGCCGGAGGCGGTGTGCTTGGCGAGCAGGTCGTCCAGGCCGCGCTCGACGAACGGGGCCTGGCCCTTGTTCAACGCTTCGACCTTGTCGGTATCGGTGTCCATCCCGAGGACCTGGTGGCCGAGCTCGGCCATCGCGGCGGCGTGGGTCGCGCCGAGGTAGCCGCAGCCGATCACGGTGAGCTTCACGAACGTGTCCTTCCAAGGGGGCGGGGTGCCGCCCGGCCGGGCGCCCCAACCCCATCGAGGACGGGGGCATCAGGTGCCCGGCTGGGCGGCCAGGTGGCGGTGGATGCCGTCGCGGATGAACGGCGGGATGGTCAGGACGGGCAGGTACTCGGGGGCGAAGAACTGGAGCTTGACGCCCTCGGCCAGTGGCAGCGCGGTCTCGTCGCCGTCCCAGGAGCCGGCGAAGAAGGTGATGATCTGCCCCGAGCCGTGGACGTCCGGCGTCTCGAACAGCTCGGTCAGGCCGCCGACCGTGAGGCCGGCCTCTTCGGCGAGCTCGCGGATGATCGCCTGGGCCGGCGTCTCGCCGGGGTCGCAGCCACCTCCGAGAAGGCTCCAGTGGCCAGGCCAGGCGATGAGCTCGATGTCGTCGCGCAGGTGCAGCAGGAGCTCGCCGCGGTGGTTGGTGACTAGCGCGACCGCTCCGCGCGGCTCGGCGGCGGACGAGTCCTCGGGAAGGTTCTCCATCCGCTCACCGTAGTGAGTCGATGGGTCGTCATGCCGCAGCCGCCAGCGCGTGGTCGGTGAACCAGGCGGCGGCCATCAAGGCCTGCATCCTGGTGCGGTCGAATCGGCCGCCCGGCTTCAGACCGTCGGCCAGCAGCGGCTGCAGCCGCTTGGGCGCCTGGTCGAGCGCCGAGCTGATCTGCTCGGTCGCCCAGGGCTCCAGCGGTCCGGACAGCCAGCTCGGGACCGGGGAGGCGAATCCGAGCTTGTCCCGGCTGCCCCAGACCTCCCGGGGCAGGCCGAGGGCCTTCGCCGCGTCCCGCAGGATCCGCTTCCCGGCCGCCGGGCCAGCGATCTTGTGCTCGACCGGCAGCCGGTAGGCGAACTCGACCAGGTCCCGTGCCAGGAACGGTGAGCGTCGCTCCAGCGCGAAGGCGGAGGCCAGCTTGTCCGAGGTCATCACCAGCGGACGCCAGGCCGTGGCCAGATCCGCCAGCGTCAGCCCGCGGGCCAGGTCGCCGTCGGCCCGGCGGAGGGCGTCGGCGACCAGCTCCCGCAGGCGGCCGTCCGGGCCCTGCCCACGCAGGATCAGCTTCACGATCGCCTCCGCCGGCTCCAGCCGTTCACCGGTGGCGCCCAGGAGCTTGGACGCGAGCGGCCGGTAGGCCTCCAGCCCGGCGCCCAGCACCGCCTGAGGGCCGAACAGGACCAGCGCGTGGCGGACGTAGCCCATCAGCAACTCGTCCGGCCCCAGCCCGCCGATCACCACGCGGATGCCGCATTCGGCGATCGCCCGGTAGGCCATGTGCTCGGAGAACGTGGACGCGTTGCCCATCGGGTAGTCCAACGCACGCATGATCTCCGGCAGCGAGCGGATGAAGTCCTCGATTGTCGGCTCGATGACGACCAGCTCGGCGCCGATGTCCCGGGCGACGACGGCCGCGGTCGCGGACTCGTCCAGGCGGTCATGGCCCGGGTAGCGGACCGTGACGCAGACCTGGGGCCTCATCAAGTAGGCCAGTACCGAGGAGTCGAGGCCGCCCGACAGCAGCAGCGCGAAGTCCGAGCCGGGCGCCCGCATCGGAATCCGGTCCGCCAGCAGGGTCGAGAACCGGGCCAGCGCGGTGGAGTAGTCGCCCTGCCAGGGCTCCAGGCCCTCCAACTGCCACCAGGTCCGCTGGACCAGCGAGCCGGTCGCGACGTCGAAGGCCAGCAGCCCGGCGGGCGGCAGGAGCTGGATGCCCTGGAACGGGGTGTCGGTGCCGGTGGGCGTCTCGATGCTCAGCATTTCCGGGCGAACGACCAGAGGGGCGGTGCCGTAGCCGGTCAGGGTTGTGACCTCGGAGGCGAAGGCGAGGCGTCCGCCATCGAGACGCCAGTAGAGCGGCTTCTCCCCGAGCCGGTCCCGGGCCAGGAACAGCTGTCCCTCACGCGGGTCATAGGCGGCCAGGGCGAACATGCCGTCCAGGCCGGCGAGGCAGCCTGGGCCGAGCTTTGCCCAGGCCCGCAGGACCAGGTGGGCGTCGGTCTCGCCGAGCTCCAGCGGGATGCCCCAGGCCGCAGCGGCCTGCCGGTAGTTGTAGATCTCGCCGTTGAAGGTGAGGACGATGCCGCTGGTCGGGTCCTGGTAGGGGCCGGGGTCGGCGGCGGTGTCGACGATCAGCAGGGTGTTCATGGACAGCACTGCCCGGCCGTCGGCCGAGGTGAGGTGCCGGGTGCCGTCCGGGCCGCGGTGGTGCTGAGCGAGCCCCATCGCGGCGACGGTGGTCTGGTGGCGGACGGCGTCGGCGCCGGCCAGTCCTGCGATTCCGCACATCTGGTTGTCACCCCCGAACGTGAATCGGTGGTGGCCTCCGCCGAAAGGATGTCTTCCCAGGTCCCGGCGAAGGCCCGGAACACCAGGCAACCGTCTGGCGGACGGTGCGGGCAGGGCTCGCAAGGGGGCTCACAACTCGCGAAAGCGGTTCACTGCGAGGAGTGGAGGCAATACCCTCGGTGATCCGGCATCAGGTGCCGGGCGTATGAATTCTTCTCGTGCCCAGTCGAGTACGACTCCCCGCGCCCAGCCGGGGAACGGATTGAGGGGGACGCTGTGGCGTCGACCACCCGCCGGGCCAAGCCGCCGAACGACGCGCTGGCCCGGATGATCGACAAGTGCGAGGGCACCAGCCACAAGTCGCTGGCCCATCGCGTGAACCAGCTGGCCCGCGAAGCTTGGCTGACCACCACGTATACGCACACCTCGGTCGCGAACTGGTGTCGGCGGGGCATGGTCCCCGACTGGCCGGTGCCCAGGCTTCTGGCCCGGGCGATCGGCGAACGGCTCGGCCGGCCTGTGCAGTTGGCGGAGATCGGTATGGCGGATGCGGAGACACCGGACGCCGCGGTGGGGTTGGATTTTCCGCGAGAGCCCGCCGACGCCGTGCGCGTCGCCACTTCGTTCTGGAGTTCCGTGAACCGCCGCGACTTCCTCGCCGGATCCAGCTTCGCCGTTGCCTCGTTCACGACCCCGGTGACCCGGTGGCTGGTGAGCCCGGCCGACGACACCTCCTCGCATCGCGGCAGTGGCAGGGTCGGCACCGCCGACCTCGCCGAACTGCGGGATGCCGCCGACGACGCCCGCCGCTGGGATTCGAAGTACGGCGGCGGGAACTGGAAGGCGAACTCAGTGACGGCCTGCCTGCAGGAGCGGGCTGTGCCACTGCTGAACGGCTCGTTCAGCGACGAGGTGGGCCGCGAGCTGTTCTCGGTGACTGCCGAGCTGTCCCGCCTGGCGGGCTGGACCGCCTTCGACGTCGGTCAGCACGACGTCGCCCAGCGGCACTTCATCCAAGCCCTCCGCCTCGCCCGGGCGGGCGGCGACGTACAGCTCGGCTGCTACGTGCTCACCACCATGGCGATGCAGACCTTGCTGAGGGGCTTCGCCAACGAGGCCATCGACATGACCCAGGGAGCCTTCGAACGGGCAAAGGGCCACGCCGCCCCCCGGGTGCTGGCTTTCACCAAACTCATCGAGGCCCGGGCACACGCCCGCGACAACAACGCCAGGGCCGCCTCGGCAGCCCTGGCCGCCTCCGAGGGTCTGCTGAGCCAGACCTGCGACAGCGCCGATGAGCCAGCCTGGATCGACTTCTATCACCACGCCCGGCTTTCGGCCGACGCCGCCGAGGTCTTCCGCGATCTCAGGAGGCCGAAGGAGGCCCTGACCTGGAACGCCCAAGCGGCCGCCATGCCGACTGGAGTGTTCACCCGCTCCGTCGGCATGCGCCTCGCGATCGTCGGGACCGCCCATCTCCAGAGCAACAACTTGGACCAAGGTCTTGCACTCGGCAACCAGGCCGTCGGCATCCTCGCCCGCGTCCAGTCGAGCCGGGCTCTGGACTACGTCCGCGAGTTCAACGCCGCTCTCACCCCCTGGCGTCGGGAGGCCGCCGTCCGCGAATTCCTCCACCGAACCCGCCACGAGCTCGGCGTCGCGGCCTGAATGAGGGCTCCGCTCGGCTCATCGTCGTTCACCTGCAGCGTCGTACTCACCTGACCGCTAGCTCGCGGGGTGGACTATGGCGATTCTGGAAGAAGCCGGTTCGGCTTTCACGCTTTCCCGGCGGCGCGCTCCGGGCAGGCCCGGAG
>NZ_JBHWGD010000003.1:71968-83425 GCF_042733235.1 Kitasatospora sp. NPDC059722 | reverse complement strand
TCTCTCACCCACCTGGCCTGTTTGTGGGGGGGTTGGTTTTGGTGTTTTTTGCTGGGGGGGGGGGGGGGTGCCGCGGGCCCGGGGGGGGGGGGGCGCGCCCCCCCCCCCCCCCGCCGCAATCGTTTCCCGGGCCCCGCCCCGCCCCCCGCCCTCCCTCCTCCCCCCACCCCATCCCCCAGACCCCTGACCCACCACCCCGGGGGATGGAAGGAGAGCGAGGAAGGCGGGCCGTCAGATCGGCGGGGCCCGCGGGGTCCGCGGGCCCCGGCCGGTCCGGGACCCGGCCGGGTCGGCCGGCTCGGCCGTGGCGTGCGCGCCCGCCTTGTGCGCTCCGTGCGCGCTCTGCGGGTGCACGGCCACGCCGAGGGTGGCCGGGGAGTCGCCCGTGACGGCGATGTCCCCCGACCGATCGGTGCGCAGCACCGTCGCGCCGAGCCCGCGCAACCGGTCCACCGTCCGCGGGGACGGGTGCCCGTACGAATTGCCCTCGCCGCACGAGATCAACGCCAGCCTCGGTCGCAAGGCGTCGACCAGGTCCCAGTACTGATGGGCGGACCCGTGGTGCGCCACCTTCAGGACGTCCACGCGCCCCAACCGCCCCGACAACGCGGCCTGCGCCGGTGGCTCCAGATCACCCAGCAACGCCATCCGCACCCCGCCGCCCACCGTCACCACCATCGCGACGCTCGCGTTGTTGGCACCCGACGCCTCGACGTCCGTACCCGCACCCGGCCAGACCACGTCCCACGCCAACTCCGCTCCCGCCGAGCGACGTTCACCCCGCCTGGCACGAATCAGCGGCACGCCCGCGCCGGCCGCCCACCCCGCCACCCGGGCCGCCTCGCCCGGGGGATCGTCCAGCGTGGTGCTCTCGATCGCGCCGACTCTGCGCCCCCGCAGTACTCCGGGCACGCCCTCGACGTGGTCAGCGTGAAAATGCGTCACCAAAAGCAACGGCACGCCCGTAACGCCCAAGTCCCGCAGGCACCGATCGGCCGCGTTCGGATCCGGCCCCGCATCGACCACCACCGCACTGCCCGGCGCATCCGTCCGCAGCACCAGCATGTCTCCCTGCCCGATGTCGCACATCACCATCCGCCACCCGGGCGGCGGCCAGCCCGTGGCGATCCGGCTCAGCACCGGTGGACGCAGCAGCACCGTCATCAGGACCACCAGCAGCACACCGGCCACCAGCGCCCGCACCCATCGCCGCCGGGGAGGACGCGCACCGGGCTCCGCCCGCCGGGGCAGCAGCAAGGGCGCCGCCCAACAGGCCGCCAGCGTGGCCAGCCCGACCGTCACGACCCCGAACCACCCACCGGGCCAGGCGAGTTGTCCACCGGGCAGCTCGGCGCCCCGCCGCGCCACCAGGGCCAGCCAGCTCGCCGGCACCCCGGCCGGCTCCGCGAGCAGCCGGGCCAGTGCCGGGGAGAGCGGCTGCAGCACGAGCACCCCGAAGCCGAGCAGCGTCGCCGGGGCCACCGCCAGCTCTGCCAGCAGGTTGCACGGGATCGCGACCAGGCTGACGTGTCCGGACAGCACCACCGTCACCGGCGTGCACAGCGCCTGGGCCCCCGCCGTCGCCGCGAGGGCGCCCGCCAGGTGGTGCGGCCAGCGCCGGGACCTCAGCGCCTCGGCCCAGTGCGGCCCGAGGACGAGCAGCCCCGCGGTGGCGAGCACGGAGAGCAGGAAGCCGTACGGCCGCGCCAGATAGGGATCCAGCAGCACCAGGACCAGCACCGCCCCGGCGAGCGCGGGCACGGCCCGCCGGGGACGGCCGGTGGCAAGCGCGAGCATGCCGATCAGGCCTGTCCCCGCCGCCCGCAGCACGCTGGGCTCCGGTCGGCAGATCGTGACGAACGCCAGTGTGAGCGCCGTCCCGAGCAGGGCGCTGGTGCGCAGCGAGAGGCCCAGCAGCGCCGCGAGCCCGCGCCGTTCGGGCGTGCCCGCCTGGCCCGGGGCGCCCAGCAGGACGCCGAGGACGATCGCCAGGTTGGCCCCGCTCACGGCCACCAGGTGCACCAGGTCGGTGGCGCGGAAGGCGTCCAGGAGGTCGTCGGAGAGCCGCGAGGTGTCCCCGACGACGAGCCCGGGCAGGAGCCCCCGCGCGTCCGGCGGGAGCCCGTCGCTCGCCGTCCGCAGTCCCTCGCGCAGTCGCCCGGCGATCCGCTGCGGCAGACTCGGCGGCGCGAGCAGCCGGGGCTCGCCCCGGGCCACCAGCAGTGCCGCGGCCTCCGTGTCGTACCCCTCCCCCGCCGGCCTGACCTCGGCCTCCACCGCGAGCCGGGCGGACGGGAGCAGCCCTTGCCACGGGCCGGCGTCCTGGCCCCGCACCATCACCGTGACCGGTGTCCGGGTCTGGACGGCCCGCTCCCCGGAGACGGTGACGCGGTCCACCACGGCGTCCAGCGTGAGCACGGACTGCCCGCCGGTCGTACCGCCCCGGAACGCATGGGACTTGGGATCGCCCACGACGGTCAGTTCGACCTCCACGCCCCGGACCGGCTCGCCCGGCTGACGCGGCGGACGGTGCTCGGCCGCCCGGGCGAGTCCCGGCAGCGGCCCGCGGTGCAGGTCGGCGGTGTGCAGGAGCGTCGCGGAGGCCGACGCCGCACCGGTGAGCAGGATCGCGGCCAGCGTCGTCGCCGCGCCTCCCCGGCGCAGCGCTCCCGGCCGGGCGAGCATCACGGCACCCGCGGCGGCGGCCGCGCCGGCGAGCCAGTAGAACACGGCGTCGTGCCCCGGCGCCCGCCCAAGGAGCGCCGCTGCGACCACCCAAGCGGCGACCGCCGGGAGCAGCAGCCGGAAGTCGGCGCGGGCGGTGTGAACGGACGAGGTCTGGTCGGTGGCGGACACGGCGGTACCTCCCTTCGGCGGGACGGGCTGGTGGACGGGACGTTAGAGGGTGAGCAGCGGGCGGAGTTCCGCATACGTCCGCGCGCCGATTCCGCTGACCTGCCGAAGCTGGTCGAGCGTGCGGAACGAGCCGTGCGACGTGCGGAACGCGAGGATGCGCTGGGCGAGGGTCGGGCCGACACCGGGGAGGGTGTCGAGCTGTTCGAGGGTGGCCCGGTTGAGGCTGACGGACTGCCTGGACGGGACGACCGACGGCGGCCCCGGGCCGGGTCCGGCGGCGACGCCGGGGTCCGTGCCGGGCGGGGGTGCCGGTTCGCCGACACGGATCTGTTCGCCGTCCGTCAGCACCCGGGCCAGGTTGAGGCTCCGGGTGTCCGTCTCCGGCAGCGGACCTCCCGCCGCCCGAAGGGCGTCGGCCACGCGCGAGCCGCCGGGCAGGGTGTGCAGTCCTGGCGTGTGGACCCGGCCTCCGACGTCCACGACGACGACGGGCTCGACGGCAGGCGGCGGCGCCGGCCCGGGCGGACCGCCCTCCGCACCCGTCTCGGCCGCCCCGGACGGGAGCGGCTGCGTCGACGTCACCGGCGCCGCCGAGCCCGCCGTCAGCGCCGGCACCGCGACCGCCTGCGGCCGGGCCAGCCAGAAGTGCTGCACGGCGTACCCGACCGCGAACAGGAGCAGGACGGCCAGCCCCACCACCGCCCGCCGGTCCAGGACCATCGCCGGCCCGAACCGGAACGGCACCTGGTGGCCGCCCTCCGGCGGCTCCACCTGATCGGGCCCACCCCGAGGCTCACCCGGGGGCGCGCCCACCGAGCCCACCGCACCGACACGCGAAACGGACTCCGCGGGCGGCGCCCCCGCGGCCGCAGCCTCTCCGACGCTCGCACCAGCAGCCGCACGCGCAGGGGCTCCTGCCACAGTCGTCAGCGGCAACGCGCCCGCCCCCGGCAACACGGCCGCCATCCGCAACCGGACGGTCTCGTTGATCTCGTGGCGCTTCGCCGCGCCCAGGCCCATGCTCGTCATGCGGAGCACGCTAGGAGTCCGCGATCGAACGCGCGGACATTACCGAAAGCCTGTGGATAACACGGGAGTTGTGGATAAATCAGCTAGCCCGGAAGAGTGATGGCACACCCATCACATTGACACCGCCCCCTGCACTCCCCTGCGCCTCACGCCCCTACACCACCGGCGGGACCACCACCGGCGACACCACCACCGCCAGCAGCCCCGGCCCGACGTGCGCCCCGATCACGGCCCCCACCTCGCCGACGTACAGCTCCCGCAGCGCCGGCACCCGCCCCCGCAGCCGCTCCGCGAGCGGCTCCGCCCGGTCCTCCGCCGCCAGGTGGTGCACGGTGATGTCGACCGGCCCCTCCCCGGAGCGCTCCACCGCGATCTCCTCCAGCCGCGCGATCGCCCGCGAGGCCGTCCGCACCTTCTCCAGCGGCTCGATCCGCCCGCCGTGCAGGTGCAGCAGCGGCTTGACGGCCAGCGCCGAGCCGAGCAGCGCCCGCGCCGCGCCGATCCGGCCGCCGCGCCGCAGGTGTTCCAGGGTGTCGACGTAGAAGAAGCCGCTGGTCCCGCCCGCCCGCCGGGTCGCGGCACCGGCCGCGCCGGCCAGGTCCTCCCCCGCCGCGATGGCCTCGGCCGCCGCCAGCACCCCGTACCCGAGGGCCATGCCCACGAGCCGGCTGTCGACCACCTCCACCGGGACCGGCGCCTCGGCCGCCGCCAGCCGGGCGGCCTCCACCGTGCCGGAGAGCTCGCCCGAGATGTGCACCGAGACGATGCCCCGGGCCCCGGCCTCGGCCGCCGCGCGGTAGGCCGCCGCGAAGGACTCGGGGTTCGGCCGGGAGGTCGTCACGCGCTGCTTGCCGCGCAGCGCCTCGGCGACGTCCTTCGGCGAGATCTCGACGCCCTCGGCGAGAACGGCGTCGCCGACCGCGACGCTCAGCGGGACCACCGTGATCCCGTGCCGGTCGAGGGCCTCCTGCGGCAGATAGGCCGTGGAATCCGTGACAAGGGCGAGGTCGGAGGGCATGAGGCGGAGGTTACTCCCCGTTCGGCCGGGATGACAGCGCCCGCCGTCCGGCACCCGTGCGGCACCGCGGCGGCACTCGAACAGCCCCGCGCGGCGACTCGAACAGCAGCCCCGACAGGCGCCCCCGAACGCCGACGGCGGTCGGCGCCGCCACCGGATCAGCCCGCCGAGGAACCGGCCGAGGGCCCCGCGGACGGCTTCCGCAGCCGCTGCGCGATCTTGGCCAGCGGGTCGCCGAGCCCGAGCAGGTCCTCGGCACTCGGCCGCCCCTTCCCGTCGGTGAGCCCGGCCCGGGGAGCCGACGCCCGCCCGGCCGCCCCCGCCGAACCGGCCGGAGCGGAAGCCGAAGCAGAAGCCGAGCCAGAACCAGCACCGGTACCAGAAGCAGCACCCGCACCAGCGCCGGCACCCGACGTGGACCCAGCAGCAGAACCCGCCCCCGCACTGTCCCAGTGCCGCAGCGCCCCCGCCTCGCTCTCGCACTCCTGGCCGAGCCGGCTCAGCTCGTCCTCCGCGAAACGGTGCATCCGGTCCTGCGCCGCCCACCGCATGGTCTCCGCGGAGTGGGTGATCCGCTTGGCGCGCTCCCGCAGCTCGGGCAGCTTGGCCGCGATCCGCCCGGTGTCCGGCTCACGCTCCAACACGCGCAGTTCGCCGTCGAGTTCGGCCGCGTGGGCGTCCAGCCGGGTCAGCAGGGCGAGCGCCTCGCCGAGCTGGCCGTCCTGGGCTAGGCCGGACTCCAGGACCTGCCGGGTGCCGTCGAGCGAGGTGCGCAGGCCCAGCCGGACGGCGGCGATCTGCCCCTGCGGGCCGGGCTTGGCGAAGGTCTTGGCCTTGAGCGTGGCGTTCTCGACCGCCCGCCGGGCGTTGGCCTCGTGGCGCTCGACCTTGGCGGCGACGGCCTTGGCCGCCTTGACGGTGCCGACGACGGCCAGCACGACCACCGCGATCCCGATGAGCAGGGCCAGTCCGAGCATCACGCCGAGCACGTCCATCACGAGCCACCTTCCGCCACCGGGCCGACCGCCGCCGGTCCGACCCCACCGATTCGACCCCTCGGGCCAACGCGGGCCGCCCCGCCGAGGGTTCCACGGTAGCCGCCGAACCGGCCCCGGGGGCAGGCCGAACCGGCCCGGACGCCCGAGATCAGGGACAGATCGGGGATCCCCCGGAAGGCCCGCACGCCACCCGGAAGGCCCGCGCCCCCACCCCAGGGGGGTCCCCACCCCGGAAAGCCCGCACGCCACCCCGGCCGCCGCCGAGAACGAGCCCTGACAAGAACGAACCCCGCCGAGAACGAACCCCGCCGAGAAGCGAGCCCCGACGAGAACGGGCGGGCGCCCCGAAGGACGCCCGCCCGCACGAGCACGGACTCAGGAGAGCCCCTCAGCCCGTCACCCCATCACCACATCACCTCGTCGCTCGTCACCCCGTGACGATGTTGACCAGCTTCGGCGCCCGCGCGATCACCTTGCGCACCGGAGCGTCCCCGATCGCCGCGACGACCGCCGGGTCGGCCAGGGCCAGCGCCTCCAGCTCGGTGTCCGAGATCGTCGGCGCGACCTCCAGCCGGGCCTTGACCTTGCCCTTGATCTGCACGACGCAGGTCACTGCCTCGTCGACGACGTACGCCGGGTCGGCGACCGGGTAGTCGGTGTGCGCCAGCGAGTCGCCGTGGCCCAGCCGGCGCCACAGCTCCTCCGCGACGTGCGGGGCCAGCGGCGCGACCAGCAGCACCAGCTGCTCGGCGACGGCCCGCGGCGTGGAGCCGCGCTTGACCAGGTGGTTGTTCAGCTCGATGGCCTTGGCCACGGCCGTGTTGAAGCGCAGCCCGGCCATGTCGCCGCGGATGCCGTCGATCGCCTTGTGCAGCGCGCGCAGCGTGGCCTCGTCGGCCGGCTCGTCGGTGACGACCAGCTCGCCGGTCGACTCCGAGACGACGTTGCGCCACAGCCGCTGCAGGAAGCGGTACGAGCCGATGACGGCGCGGGTGTCCCACGGGCGGGAGACGTCCAGCGGGCCCATCGACATCTCGTACAGGCGCAGCGTGTCGGCGCCGTACTCGTCGGCGATGTCGTCGGGGGCGACGGCGTTCTTCAGGGACTTGCCCATCTTGCCGGCCTCGCGCTTGACCGGCTCGCCCTGCCAGAAGTACGTGCCGTCGCGCTCCTCGATCTCGGCGGCGGGCACCGGGAAGCCGCGCTCGTCGCGGTAGACGTCGGCGGTGATCATGCCCTGGTTGAACAGCTTGTGGAACGGCTCGACGGACGACACGTGGCCCAGGTCGTGCAGCACCTTGTGCCAGAAGCGCGCGTACAGCAGGTGCAGCACCGCGTGCTCGGCGCCGCCGACGTACAGGTCGGCGCCGCCGGCCGGCTTGGTGGCGGTCGGGCCCAGCCAGTAGCGCTCGTTGGCCGGGTCGACGACGGCCGCGCCGTTGGACGGGTCGACGTAGCGCAGCTCGTACCAGCACGAACCCGCCCAGTTGGGCATGGTGTTGGTCTCGCGGCGGTAGCGCTTGGGCCCGTCGCCCAGGTCCAGCTCGACGTTGACCCAGTCCTCGTTGCGGGACAGCGGCGTCTTGGGCGAGGAGGTGGAGTCGTACGGGTCGTAGGTGTGCGGCGAGTAGTCGTCGACCTCGGGCACCTCGACCGGCAGCATCGACTCGGGCAGCGCGTGCATCACGCCGTCCTCGTCGTAGACGATCGGGAAGGGCTCGCCCCAGTACCGCTGGCGGCTGAACAGCCAGTCGCGCAGGCGGTAGTTGACGGTGCCCTCGCCGATGCCGCGCTCGGCCAGCCAGGCGGTGGCGGCGGCCTTGGCGGCGACGACGCTCAGCCCGTCCAGGGACAGGTCGCCCTGCTCCCGGGCGGAGTTGACGATGACGGAGTCGTACGTGTCGAACGCGTCGTCCCAGGTCGACGGGTCCTCGTCGCGCCCGTCGGTGGGCTTGACGACGCAGCGCATCGGCAGCGCGAAGGCGCGGGCGAAGGCGAAGTCGCGGTGGTCGTGGGCGGGGACGGCCATGATGGCGCCGGTGCCGTAGCCCATCAGCACGTAGTCGGCGATGAAGACCGGGACGGGCTGTCCGCTGACCGGGTTGACGGCGTGGGCGCCGGTGAAGACGCCGGTCTTGACCTTGGCCTCGACCTGCCGCTCGACGTCCGACTTGGCGGCGGCGGCCGCGCGGTAGGCGGCGACGGCCTCGGCGGGGGTGGCGGCGCCGCCGGTCCACTCGGCGGGGACGCCGGCGGGCCACTCGGCGGGCACGATGGTGTCGACCAGGCCGTGCTCGGGGGCCAGGACCATGTAGGTGGCGCCGAACAGGGTGTCGGGGCGGGTGGTGAAGACGGTGATCTTCTCGCCCTCGCCCGCGTCCTCGCCCGCACCCTCGCCCGCACCGATCGCGAAGTCGACCCGGGCACCCTCGGAGCGCCCGATCCAGTTGCGCTGCTGCAGCTTGATGGCCTCGGGCCAGTCCAGCAGGTCCAGGTCGGCGATCAGCCGGTCGGAGTAGGCGGTGATCCGCATCATCCACTGGCGCAGGTTGGACTTGAACACCGGGAAGTTGCCGCGCTCGGAGCGGCCGTCCGAGGTGACCTCCTCGTTGGCCAGCACGGTGCCCAGGCCGGGGCACCAGTTGACCGGCACCTCCTTGGCGTAGGCCAGGCGGTACTCGCCCAGGACCTCGTCGCGCTCGGCGGCCGACAGCTGCGACCAGGCGCGCCCGCCCGGCACCTCGCGCGAGCCGGACTCGAAGGCGGCGACCAGCTCGGCGATCGGACGGGCCTTGCCGGCGTCCTCGTCGTACCAGGAGTTGAAGATCTGCAGGAAGATCCACTGGGTCCAGCGGTAGTACTCCGGGTCGATCGTGGAGATCGAGCGGCGCGGGTCGTGGCCCAGGCCCAGTCGGCGCAGCTGCTGGCGCATGTTGGCGATGTTGGCCTCGGTGGAGACCCGCGGGTGGGTGCCGGTCTGCACCGCGTACTGCTCGGCGGGCAGGCCGAAGGCGTCGTAGCCCAGCGTGTGCAGCACGTTGTGGCCGGTCATCCGCTGGTAGCGGGCGTAGACGTCGGTGGCGATGTAGCCCAGCGGGTGGCCGACGTGCAGGCCCGCGCCCGAGGGGTACGGGAACATGTCCATGATGAAGCTGTGCGGCTTCGCGGCGACGTCGCCCGCGGCCGGGTCGGCCAGGTCGCCGGCCGGGTTGGGAGCGTTGAAGGTGCCTTCCTTCTCCCAGATGTCCTGCCAGCGGGACTCGATCTCCGCCGCCAGCGCGGCGCTGTACCGGAACGGCTCGGTCGCGGGCTCGGCCGCGCCGGACGCAGGGGTCGTCTCGCTCATGGTCCTTCAAGCTCCATCGATGTCAGTTGGCGAACCGCGCACGTGAACCACCGCGCACGTGAACCGTGCACGGGGTCGTGTTCGTGGACCGGACGCGGGGACCGGGCACGTGCACCCCGGACGCGGCGGGCCGGGTACCGGAAGACCCCGGACCGGACCGGAAACGGGGCGGAAAACAAAAAAGCCCCTCGCAGGAGGGGACGCCACGCCGACTCCGGCACCGCCCGAGGGCGCAGCCGGTCCTGGTCAGCGCGGCCGGCTAAGGAGCAGGCGCACGGTTCGCATGGGCTCAGGGTACCGCAAGCGGGTCAGCGCGCTCCCGGGGATACCGCGCGCCCGGCCGCGTCGAAGTCGCGCAACGCCCGCGCGACCCGCTCGGACTGCATGCCGGAGGCGAGCGTGCGGGCGGCGGCGGCGGTGCGGGCGGCCTCCCGCTGGTCGCCGAGGCGGCGGTGGGTCTCGGCCAGCCGGACCATGAGCAGCGCCTTGGCCCGGGCCCGGCCGGGGCCGAGGCCGGCGACGGCCTCGGCGAGCAGGGTCTTGGCCTTGCGGTGGTCGCCGAGGAACAGCCGGCCCTCGCCCACCATGCCGGCGAGGTCGGCGCGGGCCTCCTCGGTGCCGGGCAGGCCTTCGAGTTCGGCGAAGGCCCGGTCGGCGGCCCCGGCGGCCTCCTCGGCCAGGCCGCGGCGCCCGTAGGCGCGGGAGATCCGGGCGAACTGGCGGGCCCGGCCGGGGGCACCGAGTGCGTGGCCGTGCGCGTCGAGGGCGGTGGTGAGCGCGGCGACGGCGTCCAGTCCGCGCCCGCCCGCGCCCTGGGTGGCGAGCACGACGAGGCCGCCGAGCACGAAGACGCCGAGCCGGGCGTCGCCGCTGACGTGGGCGGCGCGCAGCGCGGCGACGAACGCCCGCTGGGCGGCGGCGTCGTGGCCGAGGTCGTAGGCGGCCCAGCCGGCCAGCCGGGCGAGCCGGCTGGCCTGGCCGTAGAGGTCGCGGCCGAGCCGTTCGTCGTAGGCGCCGAGTTCCAGGAGCTTGGCCACCATGGCGAGTTCGGCGCGGCAGGGGCCGAGGACGAGGCCGCCGCCGCAGGAGCGTTCCAGCCGCTGCTTGCTGCGGTAGGAGAGGCCGAGTTCGCCGACGAGTCCGGAGTCGACGCGCAGCGCGCCCTCGCCGCCGCCGACGGGCGGGGGCGGGGAGGAGAGCCGTTCGGCGGCCTGGTCGAGGTCGGCGCTGCGGAAGAAGTCGGTGAGGCGGACGGGCCCGGCGTCGGTGGCGGCCTCGCGCAGGGCGGTCTGGGCGGTGTCGGCGGTCCACGGGTCGGTGAGCAGCCTCGGCGAGAGGATCTTGGCGCCGCGGTGGCCGCCCATGCGGCCCCAGAGCTGCTCGTAGGTGACGGCCATGCCGAGCGTGCGGCTGAGCACCTCGCACACGGTCTGGTCGTGCGGGCTGCGCGGCACCATGCCCCGGTCGCGCCACTTGTAGGGGGCGGTGGAGCTGATGGCCAGGCCGGGCGGCAGGGCGAGGCTCACCTCGCGGGCGAGCCGCTCCGGACTCCAGCCGAGCTGGTGCAGTATCCGGGCCAGTTCCTCGTTCCGCCTTCGCTCCAGATCGGCCATGGCACGACGGTAGCGGTCCTTCCGGGTCCCGTGCCGGTGGCATGCACAGTCGAGTGGCGTACGGCGGGGCGCACGAAGCCTGAACGGCAGGGCACGCGAAGCCCGAACAGCAGGGCGCGCGAAGCCATGTCGGCGGGGCGCACCGAGGCGGACGGCAGGGCGCGCGGGGCCCGCAACGGCCGAGGGCCGCTTCCCGATTCGGGAAGCGGCCCTCAAATTCTGTGGAGCTATGGGGAATTGAACCCCAGACCTCTTGCATGCCATGCAAGCGCTCTACCAACTGAGCTATAGCCCCTTGACCTGCGATGTCACCGGGGTTTCCGTCCGGTTTCCCTCGGCGACATCGACTACTTTACACGGTCACGGGGGTGCTCCCCTAATCCGTTTCCGCGGCCGCCCCCGAGCGGGCCGGATGACGGCACGTCCGCAACACGCGGGGCCGGCAACAACAACCACAGCAACCCCGGGAAACACAAGAGGCGGGCCCCCCCGGGGGGGGGGGCGCGCGGCGGCGGGGGTGCGATGGGGCTGTGTCGTATACACATCTGTCGCTGGCGACGACAATGCCAGTGTTTATCTCGGTGGGGGGCGGAGGCT